>RFYG01000023.1 GCA_009925685.1 Pseudomonadota bacterium | reverse complement strand
ATTTATAGTAGCTTCACATTTAGGTCGGGTAATTTTCAATATTCAAAAATATATTGCAAGTTTTTTTATCAAAATTTTATATCCCTCATCTAACTATGAAAATTAAGCGTTTGTATCGATTTTTTCTTCAATGTTTTAAATAATTATTTGCTAATTTTTTTATTTTTTTGTTTTTTAAAATAGAAATTACTCAATAAATATTCACAACAAATTGCATAAATTCTCTCTTAAAACCTTGCTAATCTTGACTTCTACCGATTATTGTCATTTAAATAATTTATTAGGGTGAAGCCAATTTGAAGAAGATTATATTCGCTTTAAAATTAACGTTTTGTATATGCGTTGGCGGTAACGAATATGAAAAATTTTTCAAAATAACCGATATTTTTAAAGAATATAATAGTGGGGTGGAATCGCAAAATGATAAATTTCTTACACCCTACAAATTAAAGTCTTTGGAGGCTTTAAAACACCAATTTCATAATTCACATCTTAACAAAATTATCCAGCTTCATAATCTTAAAGATTCTCGTGATTGGAAAATTAGCAATGCGAAAAATGATATCGTAAACAACTTTAATCCAACCACAATTTCATATCGTGCATTTGATTTTAGATTTACTTTATTAAGCCTCAAAGCCAAAGGATTTCTTGCTTATCCGCGCTATGATAAGATGAGACATTTCGATGGTCATAAAAATTTAGGGATTTGTTTTGAGAGAGTCTTTAATCTTGAGTTTAAAAATTGTTTTATTTCCGAAACAATTATCGACTTTCATTTATAATTGGATCTAAAGCCTCTATAGCGCCCCTCTATCTATATCAAAAACTGATTTTCCCGCTATTCCCTTCACTCAAGATGAAAAAGTATTTTATAATTATGCGGATTTGGGGCAAAAATTTATTGATTTTCATCTTTTAAAAACCTGCCAGATGATAGAGAAATAAAGGTTAGCTTTGATTTTGAAATTGATAATTTTAGCGCAAAACACATAAAAAAACCTTGCATGTTTGTTACGAAAAACATGCAAGGTTTGAAATTTAGATGGTTTTGAATTTAGGCTTTTTTGGCTTTAATTTCGTCGGCAACGTGCGCTGGAACTGGCTCATATGAATCAAATTCCATGCTATAGCTGGCGCGACCTTGAGATAGAGAGCGCAAACTGTTTACATAACCAAACATTGAAGCAAGTGGCACTTTAGCAGTTATCACTTGCGTAACATCACGAGCTTCAACATTTTGAATTTGTCCGCGACGTGAGTTGATATCGCCGATAACATCGCCCATATAGTCTTCTGGGGTCACAACTTCAACTTTCATAATTGGTTCAAGTATGATTGCACCGGCCTTTTCCATAGCTTCACGAAATGCCGAACGGGCAGCAATTTCGAAGGCTAGAACACTTGAATCAACATCGTGATAAGCACCGTCAATTAGGCGCGCTTTGAGACGCACAACTGGATAACCTGCTAAGATACCGGTTTCTTTGGCGGATTCTAAACCTTTTTCAACACCCGGAATATATTCTTTGGGGACGCGTCCACCAACGATTTCGCTTTTAAAAATGAAATTTTCTTTTTCATCAATCGGCAATGGTTCGAAAATAATTTTAACTTTTGCAAATTGACCCGCACCACCTGATTGTTTTTTGTGAGTGTAATCAATTTCAGTTGGTTTGGTAATGGCTTCGCGATAAGCAACTTTTGGCTGACCGATATTGGCATCCACTTTGAATTCTCGCTTCATGCGGTCAACGATGATTTCGAGGTGCAATTCACCCATACCTTTAAGGATGGTTTGACCAGATTCTTTGTCTGATTCAATTCTAAGCGAAGGATCTTCAGAGGCTAAGCGCGATAAAGCCATACCCATTTTTTCTTGGTCGGCTGTAGATTTTGGTTCAACCGAAACCTCAATAACCGGTTCTGGGAAAATCATTCTTTCGAGCACGATTTCATTATCCGATTCAACAAGTGTATCGCCCGTGGTAGTAGCTTTTAGTCCAGCAAGGGCAACAATATCGCCAGCATGAGCTTCTTTGATATCTTCACGATTGTTGGCGTGCATTAACAAAATACGACCAATTCTTTCTTTGTTACCATTTTTGGTGGTGTTTATTGCGCCAGTTCCCCCAACGAGAGTTCCAGAATAAATTCTAACAAATGTCAAAGAGCCAACAAAAGGATCGGTCATTATTTTAAATGCCAAACCAGCAAATTTTTTATTATCGCAATTAATGACAATTGCTTCATCATTTTTTAAATTAATTGCCGGAATTTCTTTGATATCTTTTGGGCTTGGAAGATAATCAACCACTGCGTCAAGCAATGTTTGCACACCTTTGTTTTTAAAGGCAGTACCATTAATAACTGGCACGAATGCGCCAGAAATTGTGGCTTTGCGAATACATTCTTTAAGGGTTTCTTCGCTAATTTCTTCACCACTTAAATATTTTTCCATCAGGGCATCGTCTTGTTCAACCGCAGCTTCTAAAAGCTGTTCGCGATATTGCTTAGCTTTATCAAGTAAATCAGCGGGAATTTCTTCGTGAACATAATCAGCGCCCATGGTTTCATCTTTCCATACAACCGCTTTCATCTTAACAAGATCAATCAACCCACCATAATTTTCAGCTTCATTAATTGGCAATTGAATTGGGATTGGACGAGCTCCAAGACGAGTTTTCATCATCTCAACACAACGATAAAAATTGGCGCCAATTCTATCCATTTTGTTGACAAAGCATATTCTTGGAACTTTATATTTGTTAGCTTGACGCCAAACTGTTTCTGATTGAGGTTCAACTCCTGCAACAGAATCAAATACGGCAACGGCTCCGTCAAGAACACGAAGTGAGCGCTCAACTTCAATTGTAAAATCTACGTGCCCAGGTGTATCGATAATGTTAATGCGATGATTTTTCCAAAAACATGTTGTGGCAGCCGAAGTGATTGTGATACCCCTTTCTTGCTCTTGCTCCATCCAATCCATGGTGGCCGCACCATCGTGAACTTCGCCAATTTTATGTGATTTTCCAGTGTAAAACAGGATTCTTTCAGTAGTGGTTGTTTTTCCAGCATCAATGTGGGCCATGATGCCAATATTACGATATTTTTCTATTTCAATTTGTCGTGCCATAAGAGAGCGTTTTAGGTTAATTTGTAGAATTTTTATAAGGAAGTTTACTTATAAATTTGAGCCAATTTTCAACAATTAAGTATTTGAGAAATTCTTATTTGTGTTTTTTGCAAAGGGCGAGAATGATAAAAAAAAATTTCTAATTGACAATCTATTTTTTAATGAAGTTTTGGGACCTTAAGTTGGGTTTTAGAAATAATTAAAATATCAATTTTTAACAAAATCAAATTTCAAAAAAATTCTTGTAAGGCCAATAAATACTGATACCAAAGGTTTATGTGGAGCAAGCTTTTTATTAAAAGCGTTGATCCTTTAATAAATTTTTTCACGAAAGATAAAACAAATATCTTTGATTTGCGAATATTGATAAATAAGGATCCGCTTTTGCATAAATTATTTTGAAATGATTATCTATCGATGTGAAATATGCCGTTTAAATAACAATTTTGGTGAGTGATTTAAGGCAGACTGAATGAATTGAAGCTTTGGTGATTGAAATTTTAAAATCATTGAAAATCTTTTAAAAAATATTTTAAAAAATTTGAACGCGTTTTTATTTGTTGGGTTTGTATGAATTTTGAAGAATTTTCTAAGATTTGACTTAGCTAAATCAATGTAAACTAGGTTTTAGTTAAACAGAGATTTGTTTATGATTTTATAAATAAACGAGCTATTACCAGCGATAATGGGCAAATGCTTTATTGGCTTCGGCCATTTTAAAAACTTCCTCTTTTTTCTTAGCGGCCCACCCTTTGTTTTCAAGAGACTCAAGAATAACGGTAACTACTTTGTTGGAAAGTTTTTTACCTTTGATATTTTCAATTGAAATTTTAAGCCATTTAAGAGCAAGAGCTGAACCTCTTCGAGCCGAAACTTCTACCGGTATTTGATATGTTGCTCCACCAATTCTGCGAGATCTAACTTCAATTTTGGGAGTTATAACTTCAAGAGCTTCTTTAAAGATTTCAACTGGATTTTTCTTAAGTTTTTTTTCTAAATCTTCAAATGCTTGATATATCGCTTTTTCAACAACCGATTTTTTGCCATCGTTCATAAGTCTATTGACGAATCTTGAAACGATAATTTCGCTATATTTGGCGTCGGGAAAGATTTTTCTAACTTTTGCTGCTCTTCTTCTCATAGTTTTTAAAATTTTTGTTTAGTTATTATTTAGGTTTTTGTGCTCCGTATTTTGAACGAGCTTGCTTTCTATTTTTAACGCCCTGAGTGTCGAGAGACCCACGAACAATATGATATCGAACCCCCGGCAAATCTTTGACGCGTCCACCACGAATTGCGACAACTGAGTGCTCTTGAAGATTGTGACCTTCGCCCGGAATATAGGCAATCACTTCGAAACCATTGGTTAGTTTAACGCGAGCAACCTTACGCAGAGCTGAGTTAGGTTTTTTAGGTGTAGTCGTGTATACGCGAGTGCAAACTCCTCGTTTTTGAGGACAGGCCTTCATAGCGGGAACTTTATTTTTGGTAACCTGTTTGATTCTAGGTTTTCTAATTAACTGATTTATAGTTGGCATAATTGAATTTATTTTTTTGATTAGATTTATTACGAGCTCGAAGCAATTACCAGAAATCTAACTGTATATTTGTCTCTTAAAAAAACATAACAAAGCCTTCAATACCAAGGTTTTGTATCTATTTTGAATCTTGAAATTATTTATTTATGCAAATTTAAGGGGCTGTATTTTTAATGGAAATAAATTTTTAGTCAATAAGAATTTCTCAGTGATAAAAACTAATTTAACACTGAGAAGATTTTTAAAAAAAATTAAGTGATTTACAAAACTTCAGCATGGTGCTCGAGATATTCTGCAACACCTTTTGAACTGGCTTTCATACCTTTTTTACCTTTATTCCAATTGGCGGGGCAAACTTCGCCATTTTCTTGGAAAAATTTTAAAGCATCAATCATTCTAATTGTTTCTTCAACATTTCTGCCAAGGGGTAAATCATTGACTAATTGATGCCTAACAAATCCTTGTTGATCGATTAAAAACGTTCCTCGCAATGCAACAGCATCGCCAGTTAAAACATCGTACTCTCTAGCAATTTGCTTAGTTAAGTCTGAAACTAGTGGATACTGAATATTGCCAATTCCACCTTTTTTGACTTCAGTGTTTTTCCATGCAAGGTGTGTATATTTAGAATCAACCGATATGCCAATTATTTCAGCGCCTCTTTCTTGAAAATCTTTAATTCGATTTGCAAAAGCTATGATTTCTGATGGACATACAAATGTGAAGTCGAGAGGGTAGAAAAATAATATTCCGATTCGACCTTTTATGTAAGAGTGAAGATTAAAATTATCATCGATTTCGTTGTTTGGCATAATCGCTGATGCTGTAAAATCTGGGGCTTTTTTTCCGACAAGAACTGACATGTTTTTATAATTTAAGGTTAATATTGAAATTTAATTTTTGGAAGTTTTGAAAACTATATTTTTTTATGAAAAAAAATCAATTAGTCTTTTAAAAAAATTCTAAAAAAATTTGCATCTTAAAAAAAAATAAAAACAATATGATGTATTATTTTATTAAAAAATATACAACATATTGTTGTATTCAAGTTTTCTCAAAAGTTATAAATTACTAAATTTTATGTCATTAATAGATTCAAAACCCGTATATAAACCTTTCAATTATCCATGGGCCTATGACGCATGGTTAAAACAACAACAAATCCATTGGCTTCCCGAAGAAGTTCCGTTAGCGGATGACGTACGAGATTGGAAACACAATTTAACCGCTAGTGAAAAAAATTTACTTACCCAGATCTTTCGTTTTTTTACTCAAGCCGACATTGAGGTTAATAATTGCTACATGAAGCATTATTCTCAAGTGTTCAAGCCTACCGAAGTTCAAATGATGCTATCGGCTTTTTCTAATATGGAAACGGTTCACATAGCCGCATATTCTCATCTTCTCGATACCATTGGCATGCCCGAAACTGAATATCAGGCATTCATGAAATATAAAGAAATGAAAGATAAATACGACTACATGCACAAATTTGGCACCAAAACCAAAAAAGATATCGCCATAACACTTGCGGCTTTTGGAGGATTTACCGAAGGTCTTCAACTTTTCGCTTCATTCGCTATTTTGTTAAATTTTCAAAGGTTCGGGAAAATGAAGGGCATGGGCCAAATTGTTGCTTGGTCTGTTCGTGATGAGTCACTTCATACCGCCTCAATCATAAAATTATTTCGAACTTTTGTCCAAGAAAATCCTGAGGTTTGGAATGAAGAGTTAAAAGGTCATCTATACGAAGCTTGCGCTACAATTGTTCACTTCGAAGATGCCTTCATTGATCTAGCTTTTGAAATGGGCAATATCGAAGGCTTAACCGCCCGAGAAGTCAAAAGATATATTCGCTATATCGCTGATCGTCGCCTTAATCAATTGGGTTTAAAAGATATTTATATGATTGATATAAATCCTTTGCCATGGCTTGATGAGATTCTTAACGGGGTTGAACATACGAATTTTTTTGAAAATAGAGTTACCGAATATAGTAAAGCTTCAACCACTGGAACTTGGGAAGATGTCTTTAATGATATCGATAAAGATCGCGAGAAAATGCTAGAAATTTAATTTAATAATTACGGATTCAATTGCGATATTGCAAATCAACGAATCCTGTCTATTTTAAAAAAATTTTCGTGATTAATTTTAGCCCCCTAAAATGACAAAAACACATTCTTTTTCCCTAAAATTCAGGCCCTATTTTTGCATTTTTTTATGTGTTTTTGGGTTAACATTTTTTACTAACCCAAACTCCACTTTAGGAGCTCCATCGCGCAATATCACAGTATTTGCCGAACCAAATATTGCATCGGTTTTATCCAAAATTGCCCGCAATTTTTCTCAAAAAAACAATGTTATTGTTTCAATAAACTTTAGCTCAGCTTTCGATCTTCTTGGCGAAATTGATCAAGGGGCACCCGCTAATGTTTTTATCTCCGCCAACCCTCAAATAATTGAAAATCTTCGTCAGAAAGGCTTGGTTGATGTCTATAATATCGCCTATATTGCCAACGATATCTTAACTTTGTGTACTTCAAAAAATAATAACCGCTTTCCGATTAATTTACTTAAAAAAAATATCACTTTTGAAGAGTCATTAAAAATAATTGATGAAAATAAATTAAATTTAATTATCGAACATGAAGGAATATCATCGGGCTTTCATGGTAAAAAAATCATTCAAGAACTCTCTTTGGGCAATATTAAACTTTTTACTAAATTACCCGAAGATAAATCATCCCTAATTCGCGATATTGAAAATAACAAAGACACCTACGGAATAGTGTTTTTAAGCCAGTTACATAAAAACAATAATTTACGCGCTTTATCAACCCAAAAAGACAAAAATATTTTTTATCAAGCGTTTGTTATTGCGGGAGAAAATATGGATATTGCGCGCGAATTTTTAAATTTTCTTAAAAACCAAAATTCTAAAAACATTTTTAAAGAGAGTGGCTTACTAGTTGAATAAATTCATCAAAATCTAAGCCTAAATTTATTCTTTATTTTTTTTAATTTTTATCAAAATTATATCGTTGTTTTTCTTTTTTAAGATTTCGAAAGAAATTTTATTGATAATAAAATGCTCTCTTTCTTCAGGAATCCGCCCCAAATAATTAATTATGTAAGCCGATAAATTGTGGGCTTCTTCAATTTCTGCAATATTAAGATTTAGCTTTTTATTAACGTCTCGAATCAAAGCTTTGCCAGCGATTTTAAATACTCCGGACTTAGTTTTAATGATATTAATTTCAC
Source organism: Pseudomonadota bacterium (assembly GCA_009925685.1). Taxonomy (GTDB): domain Bacteria; phylum Pseudomonadota; class Alphaproteobacteria; order Rickettsiales; family UBA1997; genus CAILUF01. The sequence continues at coordinate 8,889 of RFYG01000023.1, read as the reverse complement.
TATTTTCATCTTGCTCTTTAATTTCTCCGACTATTTCTTCGAGAATATCTTCGAGAGTAACCAAACCCTGAAGCGAACCATATTCATCGACCACCAAAGCCAATCTCTGTCTATTTTTTCTAAATAAAAAAAGTTGCGATCTCAAAGTATTAGTATTCGGAGAAAATAATGGCGCAGAAGTAACTTCATTTATATCGAATTTATCGATCTCCCCCTTGTAAAAATGCAACGCCTTAAGCAATTTTCGGACATTTAATATTGCCACGATATTTTCTTGATTATCTTGCCACAAAGGAATTCTTGTATAGCCAATATCAATGGCGCGCTTTAAGATTTCAGAAATTTTTAAATTGCGATTGATTGACTCGATATCTTTGCGATGGACCATAATTTCGCTAATTTCAGTATCCGATAAATCCAAAACCCCGTCTAACAAATCTTTATCATATTTGAAAATAGCGCCTTCTTTGGCTTTTAAATCAACCGCATCTCTGATCTCTTCAAGTTCTGATTCCTTAGTTTTAGCGATCTTTTTTAAGCGCAAAACTTTGATTGAAAATTCAACAATTTTTTGGATTACATCAACAGTTGGGGCAAAAATTTTATACAAAAATTCAATCAAAAAACAAAATAGCAACGCACATTTTTCAGGATATTGTAAAGCAATAGTTTTGGGAAGAATTTCACCAAAAATTATGACGATAATTGTTAGAAAAACCGAAGCATAAAGCACGCCGATTTCTCCAAAGATATCGAGTAAAAATTTGGTAGTAAGGGCTGAGGCAATGATATTTATAGCATTATTAGCCAACAACATCACGCTCACGACTTTTTCCCGATTTTTTAATAATTTTTCTAATTTTTTGGCGCGCATGTCTCCTTCATTTTCAAGGCGGTGAATTTTAGCTCTTGATGCTGCGGTAATAGAAGTTTCAAAGCACGAAACTAGGCCGGCCATAATTAGTAAACTTACGATAAAAATTATTTCTATTTCGATAATGGTCATTAAATGTTATTTACGTTTTTCAAAATCTATTCTTGGATCAACAAGGCGATAAGTTATATCGCTTACAATATTTGCAATCAGACCTAGTAATGTAAAAATATAAACCGTGGCAAAAATCAGTGGATAATCTCTTGAAATGGCTGATTCGTAGCCAAGTAAGCCAAGGCCATCAAGTGAAAAAATTACTTCTATCAACATTGAGCTCGTAAAAAAAATGCCGATTAATAAGGCTGGCAATCCAGCAATTACAATCATTAATGCGTTTCGAAAAACATGAAAGTATAAAATTTTATTTTGCGATAAACCCTTGGCTTTAGCGCACAAAACATAATTTTTATTAATTTCTTCAATAAAAGAATTTTTGCAAAAGAAGGTTAGTGAAGCAAATCCACCAATGACCATTGAAAATAATGGCAAAAATAAATGCCAAAAATAATCTAAAATTTTTCGCCCCCAATTCAACTCCTCAAAGTTTTCAGAAACTAAACCTCGTAATGGAAAAATATTAAAAAAATTCCCACCGCACAACAAAATTATCAAAAATATTGCCAATAAAAATGCCGGAATCGCGTGCAAAAAAATGATAATTGTACTAGAAATTACATCAAATTTTGAACCATCATTTAGAGCTTTTTTTATTCCCAGCGGAATCGAAATAGAATAAATTATAATTACCGTCCAAAGCCCAAGAGATATAGAAACTGGAAGCTTTTCGATAATCAAATCAATTATTTTTTTATCTTGATAGAAACTTTCACCAAAATCAAAAACTAAAAATTTTTTTAGCATTAAAATAAATCTTTGATGAATTGGTAAATCAAAGCCGTAATTTTTTTCAATTTGTTTTATTAATTCGGGATCAACCCCTTGCGAACCTTGATATTTAAGCGTCGATAAATCTTGGGTATTATTTTTAAAATCTAAATTATTAATTTTATTTTCGGAAACTTCGTTAGTAATTTTAGTGTGATTAATTTGTGCTAAAAATTTTTCTACAGGTCCACCGGGTGCTGTCTGGATGATAAAAAAATTTACCAATAAAATGATAAAAAGCGTTGGAAAAACTAATAAAAATCTTTTGAGAAAATATTTGTAAATCATTTGCCTAATTAATTCCAGTCGGGATCTGTCGCACCTTCATCTTTTGGTGTCGGAATTTCATGCTCATGACCCGTAATAATGTCCATTATAAAAATTCGTGGGATAGAATCTTTTCCGTAAGGGGCACGCTTCTTAGAATAAATTAAATAACGACCGCTTGGCGACCATCTGGCACCTTCAACTAAATAGGCACTGGTCAACAACTTTTCGCCCATACCCTTGGAATTCATGACGCCCACAAAAAATGTATTATTTTTTTGCTTGGTAAAGGCAATTAATTTGCCATCTGGAGACCACATTGGCTTGGAGTATGAACCTTCGCCATTGCTAATTTTATTTTGCGATAATGTTTCTAAATTCATGACATATAACTCTTGCGATCCATCGCGATCTGATTCAAAAACTATCGAATTACCGTCAGGAGAGTATGAGGCAGTAGTATCAATTGCGGGTGATTTGGTAAGTTTTTTAGCAAAATTTTGCGCAATGTTAAGTTCGTGAATATCGCTATTACCATTTTCAATGGCGGTGAGTAAAATTTTATCCGGCGACTTTGGATGAACACTTGGCGCAAAAGTGGTATTGCGGAACCCGCCAACTTTTTGTGAACGAAGAGTGCGGGTATTAAGATTAAATATTTGAGGATGACCCTGAAAATATCTTAAATAATATAATTCACCGCGACGCTTAGAAAATATTGGAGTAAGTACCATTTCTTGGCCATCAGTTAAATTTCTGTAATTAGCACCATCAAAGTCAATCAACGATATTTTTTTGATTCTTTTTCGAAAATTTCCAGTTTCAGAAACATAGACAATCTGCGAATTAAAGTGGCTAATAGTTTCACCCGAAATTGATTTGTAAATCTCGTCAGAAATCATGTTGGCAGTTTTACGGTGATTATCGCGCGAGGCAGAGTAAAATTTGCCAAAAGTTTGTTTGCGATCGAGTATATCCCACATTCTAACGCGAATTTCGAGATTACCGATTGGATCATGGCCAACCTGCGCCAAAACCAAACCCTCTATTCCAGCATTCAAGTATTTTTCAAAATCGGGTATTTCATTAATGTCGACCGATCTAAATTGCGATTGTTTTTCTAATTGTTTTTCTAATTGTTTTTCTGGCAAAATTTCAGTTTTTAAATTATTTGAGGCATCAATAGATTGCTCATCTGGCGCTGTTTGATAAATGTTATTTTGAATTAATGGCTCAACTAAATTAGTGGTTTTTAAATTAAAAATAACCTTTTGCAAAACCTGCTTGGCTTCGTTGCTAACCGTAAAGTTTTGTGACTCAAAGCCAACGAATAAAATTTTTGTTTTGGCGATCTCGCTATTTTTTATATCGATATTGAGGGTTGCTATGGCTTGCTTAGAAACTAAAAAAAAAGATAAAATTAATAGTGATAATTTTAAGATTTTCATTCAATTGCTCCCAAGATTATTGTAATTTTTAGATAATTTTTTGATTAAAATTTCTCGATTATGATATTGTCGTTGGTGTAAACACAAAGCTTTGAAGCGATTTTCATGGATCTTTTACAGATTTCATCAACGCTTAAGTCAAACTCCGCAAGAGCTCGAGCCGCTGATAAAGCGTAATTCCCACCCGAACCAATGCCAATAATTCCATCTTCGGGCTCCAAAACATCGCCGTTTCCAGTAAGAACAAGCGAAATATTTTTATCAACTACTATCATCATAGCTTCAAGCCTTCTCAAATATTTGTCGGTCCGCCAATCTTTTGCCAATTCAACGCAAGATCTCATTAATTGATTTGGATATTGTTCAAGCTTGCTTTCAAGTCTTTCAAAAAGGGTAAAAGCGTCGGCGGTTGCGCCCGCAAAACCTCCAATAATTGAACCATCACCGAGTCTACGAATTTTTTTGGCGTTTGATTTTAAAACGGTTGAGCCTAAAGACACCTGTCCATCACCTGCTATAGCTACTTCGCCACCCTTTCTAACTGATAAAATTGTAGTACCATATATTTTTGAATTATCGGTGTGATCGAGCATGATTTTGTTTATTGTTTTGTTTAAAAATTGATCCTATAAAAATGTTGCATTTAATTCTTTTTTACAAGAAAAATAATTATCCCCCAAATTATTTATTCATCATTAATGACTTCGAATCATAAAAAAAATTTTATAGTTATTTTTCTGCTTGGAATAAGCTCTGGAATCCCTATTACTCTAATTCTCTCGACATTAAAAGCTCTTTTAGTTGATAAAGGTTTTGATATTAAAATTATCGGTTTTTTATCTATCGTCAGTCTGCCATATTCACTCAAAATTTTCGTTGCTCCAATTGTTGATTCGATGGCGATTCCATATTTTACTAAAAAATTTGGCAATCGACGCTCATGGATTATTTTTAGTCAATTTTTGCTAGTTATATTTATCGCCCTTCTGGGCATTGCTGGCGAAAGCTCTTCTTTAACAGCGATTTCAACTCTGGCATTTATGGTGGCGTGCATTTCAGCCACTCAAGATATTGTAATTGACGGCTACCGAATCGAATTAATTCAAAAAGAAGAGCAGGCCATCGCTTCAGCCTATTACATTTATGGCTATCGAATTGGCATGCTAATTTCTGGCTCTCTTGCTTTAGCTTTGTCAGATATAATCCCTTGGTACTTAGTGTATTTCTCAATGTCAGCCTTCATGATGATTTGCATTTTAAGTGTTTTAATTGCCAATGAAAGTCGCAAAAATTGGCATCCACGTAAATATAATTTTAAAATTTGGTTCATAAAATTTGTTATTCGACCATTAAAAAATTTTTCAGATCGCAAAAATTGGGTAAGCATTATTTTATTCATAATTTGCTTTAAATTAGCCGACGCTTTCGCTGGTAACTTAACATTGCCATTTTTACTAGAAATTGGCTTTACCAAAACTCAACTGGCTACAATTTTAAAAACATTTGGACTGTTTGCGACGCTTTTCGGCGTTTATTGCGGAGGTATATTATTCAAAAAAATTGGTATCTATAAATCTCTGTGGATTGCTACAATTTTACAATCTTTATCAAATTTAGCATTCGTATATTTAGCTCTTAACGGCAAAAACACTAACTCTTTATACTTTATTGTTTTTCTTGAAAACTTTTGCGGAGGTATTGGCGATGCGGTTTTTGTGGGCTATTTAAGCAGTATTTGTAATTTAAAATTTAGCTCAACTCAATATGCTTTATTTTCGTCAATCTCATCAATCTCACGCAGTTTATTGTCCTCTAGTTCAGGATTTTATGCGAGCTCTTTGGGATGGATTAATTTTTTTATTTTTTCGGCATTTTTAGCAATCCCCGCAATTGCATTCTTATTTATTTTAAACAAAAATAGCGCAAAAAAATATTGAACAAATTTTAAATGCTTCGACTTTCAACTACTAAATCCAAAAAAGATAAAATTGGCAAAAACGAAGTATCGATGGCGCATTTTATTCCATATAAATGCCATTGGAACCACAACACTATTTTAACCCACGATGAAAGACTCATTCGCATTATCAAAATCAAAGGCTTTTCTTTCGAAACTGCTGATGACATCGATGTTGATATAAAAAAGAAGGCTCGCAATAACCTTCTCAAAGCAATGTCATCGGGCAATTTCTCACTTTATTTTCATACCATTCGTCACCGCGAAAAAGGCTTTCCGGATGGCGATATGCCCGAAGGTTTTTCTGATGATCTTAACAAGGCTTGGATGCAAAGACACTCCGACGCCGAGTGCTACAACAACGAACACTATTTTACCCTAATCCGTGGCCAAAGCCATGGCGGGATTTCGGGCATTCAAAATATGGTTATTAAAATCCAACATCAAGCCGATAAAAGCTCGTGGGAAACTCACATGAATGACGCATATGAAGAGCTCGAAGAAATGACCGAACGAATTCTTACTGGCTATTCCAACTACGGATCGGAGCTTCTTGAAATTGTTGAAAATGAAAATGGCTTTCATTCTGAAATTCTTGAATTTTTGGCTCGAATTGCAAATGGTGGTTTTAGTCAACCTTTTTTAATTCCGTTGGGCGAAATATCTCATCATATTCCACTTAATCGCATGTATTTTGGTAGTAAAGCTATTGAAATCCATACTAACCAAGGCATTAAATACGCTGGAATTGTTTCGATAAAAGAATATCGACCCGCCACTCATGCTGGAATGCTCGATAATTTTATGAAATTGCCTTTTGAGCTTATTATTAGCCAGTCCTTTTCTTTTATTGACCGCATGATTGCCATTAGTTCGATGCAACTTCAGCAAAGACGACTTACTCAGTCTGAAGACGTTGCCCACTCGCAAATTCAAGATATTGACCAAGCTCTTGACTCGGCAATGAGTGGTGAATTTGCCTTTGGAATGCACCATCTCACAGTTTTATGTATTCACGATAATATCAAGCAACTTGAAACCGCCTTATCGTTCGCCAACGTTGAATTATCAAATGTCGGGATTACCGGAACTCGCGAAAGGATTAATCTTGAGCCAGCTTATTGGGCGCAACTTCCCGGCAACAACGAGTACATGGCTCGAAGATCGACCGTCAACACCCTAAATATTTCTTCCTTTGCCTCATTTCATAATTATCCAACCGGTAAAAGAGTTAAAAATCACTGGGGTAATGCCTTAACGGTTCTAAATACCGTCTCAGGAACGCCATATTTTTTTAATTTTCACGTCCGCGATGTTGGTCATACCATGATTATCGGCCCAACTGGAGCAGGTAAAACAGTTTTATTAAATTTTTTGTGCGCCCAAGCTCAAAAATTTCGACCGAAATTATTCTTTTTTGATAAGGATCGAGGAGCTGAAATTTTCGTTCGCGCTGTTGGTGGAACATATATTATTCCAAGTCCCGCTAAGGTGTCGGGCTTTAATCCTTTTAAACTCGAAGATACGGTTGAAAATCGTAAATTCTTGATTGAATTTCTTAAAGTTTTGGTTGCCTTCGACAACAAACCTCTTCCGGCTCATGAAATTGACAGAATAAACGAAGCAGTTGAAGGTAATTTTAAAATTCCTTACGAAAAAAGAATTCTACGCAATTTAGCACCCTTTATGGGTTTGATGGGCCCCGGAACGCTTGCTGGTCGTCTTTCTAAATGGCATTCAAATGGTTCTCACGCTAAATTATTCGATAACACCGAGGATTTAATTGATTTTAATTCATCGCGCACCTTTGGTATTGAGATGGCCCACATCTTGGGCGATAAAGAGGCTTTGGGGCCAGTGCTACTTTATCTTTTTCATCGCATTCAAAGCTCGATTAAAGGCCAACCAACCATGATCGTTCTTGATGAAGCATGGGCATTAATTGATAATCCGGTTTTTGCGCCTAAAATCAAAGACTGGCTTAAGGTTTTGAGAAAACTTAATGCCATGGTGGTTTTTGCAACTCAATCCGTTGAGGATGCAACTAAAAGCGATATTTCAGATACTCTGATTCAACAAACTGCGACTCAAATATTTTTACCAAATCTAAAAGCTACCAATGCTTATCGAACCGTCTTTAGATTATCGGAACGAGAATTTAACATCGTCAGAACTACCGACCCTTCATCACGGTTTTTCTTGGTAAAGCAAGATAATGATGGCGTAGTCGCAAGAATTGATTTAAGTGGCATGAATGACATTATAAATATCTTATCTGGGCGCGCCGAAACCATTATGATCCTCGATCAAATAATTAGTAGCGTTGGTGAAGATCCAAAAGATTGGCTTCCAATTTTTTATGAAAAAATTAACAACCCCAATAAGGAATAGTTGAGTTGTGAAAAACCTCAAAAAATTTTACATTTCTAAATTCTTTTTAGCTCTCATCGCCTTTACTTTTCTAATCATCCAACAAAACGCTCTTGCCGACAGAAAATCAGGACCTGAAAGAGTTGCAGAATGTAACACCGATGGAACGTTAAAAAATTTTTTAGTTGCTTACCCTCCCGGTGAAATTTTTAAAGATATGGAGTTTGATTTATCGAACCCAACCTGCCAAGGAATTGCTCTTCAAGAATATATTTCTCTTAAAGCGCTAATTACATCTATTGACGTTGCTTGTAACAAAAATACAAGTCCTCCTAGCCCTTTTCCAACGCCAATTAAGGATTTTATGATCCTTTCTAAGGCACTTTTAAAGATTTCAGATAAAAGTTGCAATGTTGTCTATTCATCATTTGCTCCAAAATTTGCTGTTTCAATGGCCATTTTCGGAACAATTTACGGGATTGCGTTTGATACTTATAAAAATGTAAGGGTTTGTGGTCATGATTGGTATGGCTTAGATAATGAGAATTATACAAATGATAAAATAGGCAACTATCAGGAGATCGTTAACAAAGAAAAGGACAATGGAAGTTATAGTGACAATAAATATTATCGTGAAAATTTTCACAAAGGTAAAGAATTTAGCGATAGAGTTGTTGGAGAAGAAACTTGTATTGATCCAAAGACCAAAGAAGCGCAAAAATACTATTTTCGAGGGCTTCAGCAAGCTGATTATCTATGCGAAAAATATAATCCCGTTTTTAACGATTCAAACATGATTCAAGAATACAAAAAAGCTTATAATTGCTGTTTGAACCGACGACAAAACTATATTTGCCTCGAAAAAGAAACACCGATGAGAGATCATATTTTTTGTAGAGCTGGTCAGAAATGTAGCTTTCCAACCAACCGCACAATCTCTTTTGAGGCATACAAAAGAGAAAATAACAGATTAATTTGCGCCAAAAGTTACAGCTTATGCCCTTTTAATTTCTCAATTGCAGGAGGGA
>RFYG01000022.1 GCA_009925685.1 Pseudomonadota bacterium | reverse complement strand
TTTTTACTCTTTTTTTACTCTTTTTTTACTCTTTTTTTACTCTTTTTTTAAAATCCATATCGCATTTCTTTTTTCACCTATTTTATCTATAACCTTTGATTTTTTAAGTTTTGTTAAAATATTTTGAATCATCTTATCTTTTTGTTTATCATTTTTTAATGTTGAAATCATATAATAACATGCTCCATCAATGTCTCTTCTATTGCAACCATTCGGAAATGTTTTTAAAAGTTTTAATATTTTTTGGGCAATCTCTTCAGGACTAGAGCCCTTTTTATTAATATAATCAGCTTTCTGGCCCAATATTTCAGATACCTTAGCTGATAAAATATAATTCGGCCTTCTGCCTTCGATTAATTTTTCTTTGGCGAGCTTTCTTGCCTCGTCTTCATCAACTTCTGCACCCCGCATTTTTTGAATTTTATCTAAAAGAATAATCTTTGAAATATCAAAACTAGGATGATTTCTTAAAATTTCAGAGAATTTTTTATCAATAATCTTGCCATATATTCTTAGTGCAAAAATTTCTTCATAATCACCTTCATTTCGAGAGATAAAATCAGGGATCGGGAAATATTTATCTATTTGCTTTTGATAAATAAAATTAATTCCTCTTCCCGAGACATCAACTCCCATTTTTAGGGTCTTCATCGCTTCAGCTAAAAATTTATTGCGATATTTTTTTGGAGTTCCTTTGCCATCAAGGTAGTCATAAGGTTTGCCGTAATAAAAATTTCCGTTACTTTCAAAATCAATATAATCAATTTCATCTTTTATTTTATCTAATTTTTGATTTTGACATTGATGAATTGCAATAATTTTAGCCTGAAAATAATCATTATGTGCAATGCAATTATTAATTGCCTCCAAACAAGCTTCTTTATCATATTTATCAATCACATCATGATTTGGAAAAAGAGAGCCATCGGGGAAGGTTTTAATTTTATCATTCCTAATTTTGAGATAAATTTTTGGGACTTCAGTTAAAAATGGAATTGTAAAAGTTTCGGCTCCGCCAACCTCTCCAACTCCTGAACGCCAACCCGGAAATTTGATTTTAATTTCTCCAAAATCACTTCCGAACTCACTTTTGCCAAGTAATAACATTGTTGCATTTACAATTTCTCCTTCAGCCGAAAGAATTTTAGCTTTTTTAAAAAGTGTTTTTGGAAAGTTTTTGAATTGTTCGAATTGCGAATTATTGCTTATTATTAATTTACAAGCCCTTTCCACCGCCTCCTCATCAAGATCTTCAAAACTGTATTTTTTATCTGGTGTAAGCAAAGACCAATCGGTTTCAGAATTATAAATTTTTTTAATAAACTTCTCAGGAAGCAAATCAAGCGATGTTTTTGATTCATTTATTCTGCATAAACCCTTTCCTTTATATGTGGTAGGCCTTCCTTTTGCCGACGCAATCTCTAAAATAACAATCTTTTTTTCTTCTATTTCCAAATCATAAAATTCAAAACTTATTTTGGGTTCTATGTTTCTTCTAAGATAAAGCTCTAGGCTTTCTGTATTATTTTTATTATTTTCTGATTTTATTTTTGCATTCTTTATATCAAATTTGGTGCCAACAATTTTTTTTGATTTATCCTCTATCCCAAAAATTAAATAACCGAAATCTCTAGTCTTTAGACATGCAGAATTAGATAAAGCCGAAATATATTCTCCAACTAAATGAGGTTCTAAATTGGTTTTAAATTCGATATAAGAATCCGACTCATCTTTTTTCAAAAGCTCTTCTAATAGTTCTTCTAAATCTTTCATAACTTTAAATCTTAATATTTGTGGTGAAAAAATTAAATTATTAAACTATTTTTTGACCAGTTCCCGCCCAATCCTTCACAAAAGTTTCAATGCCTTTGTCGGTAAGCGGATGTTGCGCTAATTGTTTAATAACTTTGGCGGGGATTGTGGCAACATGAGCGCCAAGCTTTGCCGATTCAACGATATGAATTGGATTTCGCACCGAAGCTACTAAAACTTGGGTTTTAAAATTTTCATAATTGTCGTAAATTTCACAGATTTCGCCGATTAAATTTAAGCCATCTTGTCCGATATCATCAAGTCTACCGACAAAAGGTGAAACGAAAGTTGCACCGGCTTTAGCGACTAGAATCGCTTGAGCTGGTGAAAAACACAAAGTCACATTAGTTTGAATGCCTTTATTAGAAAAATAGCGACAAGCCTTGATACCATCCATCGTCAAAGGTAGTTTTATGCAAACATTTTTAGCAATTTTACTCAGAATTTCTCCTTCACGAACCATTGATGCGTAATCAGTTGAAGCCACTTCAGCACTAACTGGGCCATTAACTTCCGCACAAATTTCGGCGATTACTTCTTGAAATTTTCGTCCCGATTTGGCAATTAAAGTTGGATTGGTAGTTACGCCATCAATCAATCCATAAGCGTTGAGCTCTTTGATTTCAGAGATTTCCGCGGTATCGACAAAGAATTTCATAAATTTTAATAATTAAGGTTGGAAAGATTGTTTTCGATAAATTATATTTTTAAAATTATTCGTCAATTTAACTTGTTGAAAAAAAATTCTAAATGACATCACTTTTTGCTGAGGTTTTGATACCGAGCGCACTCAACAACAACTTCACTTATCACGCTCTTCCAAATCAACAAATTGGTGATGTTGTTTTAATTGAATTTGGGCGCCAAAAAATGTGGGCTTTGGTGATAAAAATTAGCAACAATTTCCATAACAATGACTTCGATATCAAGAAACTAAAAAGCATTATCGAGACTCACCCGCATTTTAAAATCTCACCATCGCAAATTAAATTTCTCGAGAATATTTCATCATTTAACTTAGCCTCAAGAGGTTTGGTTCTAAAGAGCATGATCGGAATATTGAACTCCAATAAAACACAAAAAGAACCCAATAAAATTCAACAAAAAATTGATCCTAAAAATTTTAAACTCAAAAAATTACTTCCCCAACAACAAGAAATTTTTGAACAAATAGCTCGATGCGCTGAACCAGCGCCAACATTTTTACTCGATGGAATTACTGGAAGCGGTAAAACCGAAATTTTTTTTGCACATATCGCCGATATACTCGCCAAAAATCAAGATGGTCAAATACTGATTTTATTGCCCGAAATAGCTCTGACCAGCCAATTACTAAGTCGCTTCGAAGAACAATTTGGTTTTCGTCCCGCCCTTTGGCACTCCAAAATCTCCGCTAAAAATCGTCGAGAAATTTTTTACAGCCTTAATTGCGGAACTATAAAAATCATGATTGGAGCAAGATCGGCCCTTCTTTTACCTTTTTATAATTTACGTTTAATTATTGTTGATGAAGAGCATGACGCGTCTTTCAAGCAAGAAGATATTTTTAATTTTCATGCTCGCGATATGGCTATTGTCAAAAGTAAAATCGAAAATTTTCCGGTAATTTTATCAACAGCGACACCGGCTCTTGAAACCTACAATAATGCGATTAGTGGCAAATATATTAGATTTCATTTGAATCAAAAATTTGGATCAAAAAATGTTATAAATTTTGTTGATTTACGACATGAAAAACCTGAAAACAACCATATTTTATCGCATAGTTTGCGTGAAGCACTAGCCCAAAATTTATCTAAACAAAAACAAAGTTTGCTATTTCTAAATCGACGCGGTTATGCGCCCGTGACATTGTGCAAAAAATGTGGGGTAAAATATGATTGCCCTAATTGCGATTTTCATCTAGTGCTTCACAAAAATAAAAATCTTTTGATATGTCACCATTGTGGTCACAATGAAAAACCCAAACCAAAATGCAAAAATTGTGGCGAAGAAAATTCATTAATTGCGGTTGGAACTGGAGTTGAAAAGCTTCACGAAGAAGTTAAAACTCTTTACCCCGAAGCTCGAATAGCCTTAATCACTAGCGACAATATCAAAAGCTTTAAAGATGCCGAGGAAATAGTCGCCAATATTTCATGTGGAACAATTGATATAATTATTGGTACTCAAATGATTTCCAAAGGCTACGATTTTGCTGACTTAAGCTTAGTTGGAATTGTTGATGCCGATTCGATGCTTTTTTCTTCAGATTTAAGATCATTGGAACGAGCATTTCAAACCATCACTCAGGTTATTGGACGAGCGGGAAGAAGGGATGAGGTTGGAAAAATTATTATCCAAACTTTTAATCCGCAAAATATTTTGTTTGAGAAAATTGCCCTCGATAATAAAGATGATTTTTATAATTTTGAGCTTCGAAATCGACAAAATCAAAATTTGCCACCTTTTTCGCAAATGACGAGGTTTGAAATTAGTTGCCTCAACGAAAATGATGCCAAAAATTTTGCTAAAAATTTTATAAAGTTATTTCCATTAAATGATAAAATAGAAATTTTTGGCCCCGCCCCTGCGCCAATTCAAAAATTAAAAAACCGTTATCATTTTTTGGTTCATTTAAAAACGGATAAAAAAGTTAATTTGCAAAAATTAATCTTTGATATAATTTCCAAAACCGAAATTCCAAATAAATATCGACTTCGTGTCAATATTAATCCCTATTAATTCAATTATAATCTAAATGTTTAGCAGATTTTTATCTAAAACCATTTTTGCGCTTGTTTTTTCGTTAATTTTTACCGCAAACTCATTAGCGCAAAATAACGATTTCTCTCAAATTGTATCCGAAAAATTAATAAAAATTGCTACTTCAAACAACAAAATAACCCAAAAAGATTATGACGATTTTTGGAACTCAACTGGCATAAAATCTAGCCAAGAAAAAATTAAATTAATTACTTCGATGAAATCAAATTTCATCGCTATTCAGCAATATAATTCTATTTTGTGGGAATGCGCTGAAAAATCATGGAAAGATGGTGCAATAGCTGATTGTCAAAAAATTAACAAAAACTTTGTCGAAGTTAAAAAAACTTTATACAATTTACTTGGCAATGAAGAATTCAAAAAAGTTGATTTTAATTTTAACAATGTAATGAAAGTATCAGCCAAAAGAGGTGGAAGTATAGCTCCCGGAGCTCCAGAAGAGCAAATTACTCTTGAAAAAATTCAATCAGCCAAGATGACCTCGCAAATTGTTCTTCAAAGGATTGAAATTATATTACAACCCGATTTTAAGTAATCCGAAGTTTTGAAAGAGGGTTTTTTAAGACGCTAATAATTTATTCGATCGCAATAACAACTCTTGAACCGCGATCAAATCTAGCTCTCGGTTGAATAATTTGGCGACTCGGAAGTTATTGCAATTGAATGCGGATGAGACTCTTTTAGACCCGAATTTGTGATTCTCACAAATTGACAATTTTTTCGCATTGACTCAATCGAATGATTTCCAGTGTATCCCATGGCAGATTTTAATCCGCCAACCAATTGATGCAAAACATCAACAACTGAACCCTTGTAAGGTACGCGACCTTCAACTCCTTCTGGCACTAATTTCATTTTGTCGATAACATCTTGTTGAAAATATCGGTCGGCAGAACCTCGGGCCATAGCCCCAAGCGAACCCATACCTCGATAAACTTTGTAAGAACGACCTTTAAAAAGAACAATTTCACCGGGAGTTTCTTCGGTACCAGCCAAAAGCCCACCTAACATAACCGCACTCGCCCCGCCAGCTATCGCCTTGGCTAAATCTCCAGAAAATCTAATTCCACCATCCGAAATAACCGGCAGTTTAACTTTATCGCAGAATTCCATCACATCAAATAAGGCTGATAATTGTGGGACTCCGACACCAGCTATAACTCTAGTTGTGCATATCGAACCAGGGCCGATTCCGACCTTGACCGCATCAACCCCAACATCATACAAAGCTTTGGACGCTTCTTTTGTAGCAATATTTCCCGCGATAATTTCTTGTTTGGGAAATAATTTTTTTAACTCCTTAACGGTTTCAATCACTCCTTTTGAGTGCCCATGAGCAGTATCAACCACTAAAATATCAACATTGGCCTCAATCAAACTTTCTGCTCTTCTAATCCCATCTTTGCCAACTGAGGTCGCTCCAGCGACAAGTAATCGCCCCTCTTTATCTTTTGAAGCAAAAGGGAATTGTTTAGTTTTTTCTAAATCTTTACCCGTCATCAAGCCAATACAATTGCCATTTCCATCAACAATTATTATTCGCTCAATTTTATTTTTGTGCAATAATGCTTTGGCTTCACTCTTACTCACGCCTACCCGAGCGGTAATTAAGCCATCTTTAGTCATAAGTTCTTTGACGGGCTGTTTTTTGTCTTGCGCAAATCTAACGTCGCGATTAGTAAGAATGCCTACGAGTTTTTTAGAGTTATTTTTGACAACTGGAATTCCGGATATTCCATATTGATTCATCAACAATAATGCATCGGCGAGAGTTTCATCAGGCGTAATTGTAACCGGATTTATTACAATTCCAGATTCAAATTTTTTGACTTTTTTTATCTCATCGGCCTGCTCTTTAATTGAAAGATTTTTGTGAATACAACCAATCCCACCGCTTTGAGCCATAGCAATTGCCAAGCGACTTTCGGTTACAGTATCCATCGCCGCGGAAATTATTGGAATTTCGATTGAGATATTTTTAGTAATTTTTGTTCTGGTACTAACATCTGCGGGGAGCACTTCGGAGTACAATGGCTTAAGCAAAACATCATCGAAAGTTAATGATGGGACAAGAGATTCGTTAATTTTTCTATTATTTGTCATAAGGGTACTACTTTTAAAGTTATTTACTGCTTGTTTAATAATTCAAAAAAATTAAAAATTTGTGAAATTTTATCGAAAATGCACTTCAAGCCAGATGTAGCAAACGATTATCGAGCACCCTAAATTAAAAAACAATCTTAATTTATGATATCCCAAATTGAAAAACTCTGTCTAGAAAAAAACATTAAACTCACTGAAAACAGAAAAATAATCGCCAAAGTAATTTCTAAAAGTAGCGATCATCCCGATGTCGAAGAGGTTTATCGTCGAGCCCAAAAAATTAACAACAATATTGGCATAGCAACTGTTTATCGAACCGTAAAAATGTTTGAAGAGGCCGGAGTCATAACCAAACACGACTTTCTTAATAAAGGAAGAGCTAGATATGAGGCTCTTGAGAATGAAGATCATCACGACCATATTGTCGATATTACTAATGACGTAGTTATAGAATTTTTTAACGAAGAGATTGAAAAACTTAAAGAAAAAATTGCTGAACAACATGGCTTTGAACTTGTTGGACATAAGCTTGAACTGTATTGCCGACCAATTGTTAAATTGAAATAGTTTTAGTAAAAATTTATGGCGGTATACACAAAAATCACCAAAACAGAGCTAGAGCAACATATACGCAACTATAATATCGGTGAACTTATTGACTATAAGGAAATACTCGAAGGAATTGACAACTCAAACTACGTAATCACAACTTCGGCTGGTAAATATATTTTTACAATTTTTGAATCACGGATTGACAAAGAAATTTTGCCATATTTTGTAAACCTTAAGCAACATCTCTCCTCAAAAAACATATCTTGCCCAAAACCAATTTCTGATAAAAGTGGCAATAATATTGCTAATTTTAAAAACAAAAAAACGATTATTGTTACCTTCCTTGAGGGCGTTAGCTTAAAGCCTAATCTTGATGATGGATATTACTACAATATAACCCCCAATAATTGTTTTCAAATTGGAGAAATATTGGCAAAAATGCACATCGCTTCTCAAGATTATAATCATTCTCGCTCTAATGATTTGGGCATTGAAGGTTTAGAAAAATTATATCAAAAATTTAGTCATTTGTTGGCTGATTACGACCAAACATTGGTTGACTTAATCCCTCAAGAAATCGCTTACATAAAATCACAATGGAGCCATGACTTGCCTTCATCCGCATGCCATTTAGATTTATTTCCGGATAATGTTTTTTTTAAGGACGACAAAATTTCTGCGGTGATAGATTTTTATTTTTCCGCCAATGATTTACAAATTTACGATTTCGCCATAATTGTAAATGCTTGGTGCTTTGATAAATATAACTTTAATCACCAAAAATTTATTTCAATCGTAAATGGTTATCAATCCATAAAAAACTTTACTAAAAGCGAATTAGAATTTCTCCCAATCGCACTTAGATGCGCTTCTATGAGGTTTTTAATCACCCGTTTAAATGATTATTTTTTTACACCAAAAAATTCACTTGTTAAAATTAAAGATCCTCAAGAATATAAACAAAAATTACTATTTTTTCTACAAAACAAACTTTAACCAATGATAGATTTTTATTTTCTAGGCAAGGATTGCATTATCGATAGAGAACTTGCAAATCGTGAAAACCTCAATCAAAAACTTAAAGAGCTAAATTTTGAGTCACCGCATGTATTAATGCTTAATCAAGTTCATAGTAATCAAGTAAAAATTATCAACGATTCTAAGCAATTTTATGGCGAACAAGACCTCCCAAAAGCCGATGGAATTGTTACCAATCAAAGAAATATTGTTCTTGGAATAATTACCGCCGATTGCGCGCCGATTGCGTTATGGGACGATGAAAATCAAATTATAGGTTTATGTCATGCGGGCTGGCGCGGAGCTAAATCTGGGGTTATAGAAAATACAATTTCTGCAATGAAAACATTGGGGGCTTGTAACATAAAAGCTTCAATTGGACCCATGATTCAACAATATTCTTATGAAGTTTCTCAAGAATTTTTTGATGATTTTATCAATGAAAATATCTCAAATAAAAAATTTTTTAGAACTAGCAAAACCGATGCCAAGTGGCTTTTTGACTTACCAAATTATGTTTTTGAAAGAATTTCCAGAGCCGGAGTAGATGAAATCGAGAATTTAGGAATCGACACTTATACTAATGCCGAAAAATATTTTAGCTTCAGAAGATCAAAACAATTTTCAAATGAGGATAACGGCAGAAATGTCACCATAATTGGGGCAAAATAAAAATATTTTTAAATCATCAAGCCAAATATATTGCCCAACCAAATACACTAAAACTGCAAAAACTAGATGGATTCTTTATTTATGATCTCTCGTGCCAACTTTATATAAGCTAAAGAACCCGAAGATTTAGAATCATAAATTACACCCGGAAGACCGTAAGATGGGGCCTCGGAAAGCCTAACATTCCTCGGTATATAATTTTCATAAACTTTATCGCCCAAAAAGTTTCTAACATCATTTTCAACCTGTTCGGTCAATTTATTTCTTCGATCATGCATGGTCAGAATTATGCCACTAACTCTTAAATCCGGATTTAGATTTTCCTTAACTAATCCAACAGTATTAAGTAGGTGGCTGAGTCCTTCTAGTGAAAAAAATTCACATTGCATTGGAATCAAAATTGCATCTGAAGCGCATAAAGCATTGATAGTTAAAAGGCCCAATGATGGCGGACAATCAATAATGATTACATCGAAATCATAAATAATTTCGGTCAATATATTTTTAAGCAAATATTCGCGATTCTCAATCCCAACTAATTCAACTTCGCAAGCCGATAAATCAACTGTTGAAGTAATTATTTTAAGATTTGGAATTTTAGTATTTAAAATTGCATTTGAAGCGGGGGATTGATCAATAATAACATCATAAATGGTGGTTGTTCTGAGATCATTTTCTATTCCCAATCCAGTGCTAGCATTGCCCTGAGGATCTAAATCAATTAGTAAAACCTTTTTTTTGACCGACGCGATAGCCGTAGCTATATTTATTGCAGTTGTTGTTTTGCCAACCCCGCCTTTTTGGTTAACAATTGAAAAAATTTTGGCTTTTTTTAAATCTTGTTGATGATTTTGGCTCATTTTATGGCTTAAATGGATTTTTTATCGATTAATTTTAATTAAACTAATCAAGATAAATTTGTCAATTCGTTTCACATGAAACTTTATAATTTTTGCAAAATAGAAACAGGATCGAGAAATAAACAACCCAAGACTTTAATAAAAGCGTTTTTTTAAAGTTTGGGTAAAAAATTAAAATTGGGTTTTATATTTTTCTTAAAAAATTTATGTAGATTGTCGAACCAACCGAATTCAATATTTCATCTTTACGGGCAATTGAGTAACAACCGCCCTTGGCTAAAGGATATGGAAAATTATCAACGAAAATATCGAAAGCGATTTTATTGTGATAAGAAAACTTATTATCTCCAAATAAGTCAAAATTTATCGACAAGCTCGGGAAATTTTTTTGTAAAAAAAACATCAACTCGCGCGCATTTTCGAGTTGTTGATTAAGATCAATATTGGTGAAAATATTTTGAATTTTTGAAGATAATAAATCGAAATTAGTGTTGTTTAAGATGATTTCGGCAATTATTTCACTAAAATTTCCACCATATTTTTTTATATCGGAAATTCTTTTATTAATTATCGCGTCTTTCAAGACGCTATTTGTAGAATTTTTGATAGTTGCTAAAAAAATATTTAAAAAGTCGGGGAGGGTAATTGTAATGCTAATATTTTTAATATTTTTCAGAACGTTTAGCGTGTCATTGATCACTTCGTAGCATGATTTAAGGCTATTATCGCCGATAATTTCACAACCAACTTGAGTTTGTTGCCTCTCATAATAAAGCTCATCGCTGTTAAGATTTATAATGTCGCCATAATAACATAATTTTAAGGGAGTTTGGTATTGCGCTTCAAAATTTGAAGCTACATATTTAGCTATTTGAACGGTAATATCATTTCTAAAAAAAATATTTTTCTTAGAAATTGGGTCTATAACCCTAAAAACATTCTCGATTTCTTTTTCATTAAAACCATCAACAAATTCAGCAATTGAAGTTTTTATTAATTCGTAACCATTATTTAAAAAATTATCTACTGCGTGCTTGGTAAATTCATAGTTTTTTTTAGATTCGATTGAGTTGAGGTCATAAAATCCAATTGGTAAAATTCTATTTGTACTCATAAAACTAGTTTTGATTGATAAATTCTTTAATTTTGAGCATATCTGACCACGCGGTTTTTTTCTTAGTTGGTTGGCGCATGAGATAAGATGGATGAAAAATAGTAAATATTTTAGTACTTTTTGACAAATATTTTGGCGAAAAATCAATAAATTTTCCTCGCATCGAGCTGATCGTATCGTTGGTATTTAAAATCGCACTCATAGCTGTGGCCCCAACTAAAATTATGATTTTTGGCTTAAAAAGCTCAATATGCCTTTCAACAAACGGTCTACAAATTGAAAGCTCTTCATCGGTTGGTCGGCGATTGCCGGGAGGGCGCCAAAATATTACATTGGTTATATAATAATTTTTATCTCGCGTAAGACCGATAGATTTAAACATAGAATTAAGTAGCTCTCCCGAGTCACCGCAAAATGGTATTCCGCGCAAATCTTCATGATTTCCGGGCGCTTCGCCTATTACCATAATATCGGAGTTTTGATTACCATCGCAAAAAACTGTATTGGTGGCCATCTTTTTAAGATTACACCCCTCAAAACTGCATACAAAATTTTTAAGTTCATCGATATTTGAAGCTTTGTTAGCCAATGCTTTAGAAGAATTTATGATTTCATTTAAAGACATAAATTTATTGTTTGAATTTTCTAATAAAAATTGATCATCTTTGGAAGAGACGACCTTTTTAGCAATTTCAGATAAGGCCTGCGAGGTTGATGAAATCATTGAGATTGAATTATCTTGTTTTTTAACTTGTATAGATTGTTTGGGTAGAAAATTAGGGGGGTTTTTAGGACTATTTTTTTGAACCAATCTATTAACCGTTTGATCTGAGTAGAGATCTTCAAGACCATTATCATGATAAAAACTAATTACTTCTTGCCAGTTAGTTTTTTTAGTCATTTATATAATTTGTTTAATAAATTTCTGAAAATCATCAGTTTTTTCAAAATTTTTATAAACCGATGCGAATCGAACAAAAGCAACTTTATCAAGTTTTTCAAGCGAGTTCATAACCATTTCGCCAATTTTAGAGGAATGAATCTCGACTTCATTTTCAATTTCAAGTTGACGAACAATATTATTTACCAACCTCTCAACTTGTAGATCAGAAACCGGTCTCTTTCTGACAGCCATCTCAACTGATTTACGCAATTTTTCTGGATCAAAAACTTTTTTATCACCATTCTTTTTAATAACTAAAATTTCTCGAAGCTGAGTCCTTTCAAAAGTTGTAAATCTTGAATCGCAAGCCGAACAATATCTTCTTCGCTTTATCGCTTCTCCGTCATCGGATATTCTGCTATCTTTAACTTGGGTCTCCAAATTTCCACAAAAAGGACATCGCATACTAGAAATAAAATTAATTTTATGAAAAGACCTTAAAAAATATTATTAATTAGAATTTAGATTCAAAATAAACGAAACAAACCTTAATAACCTAAAAATTATAAGATTAGGTTGATAATATTTTGAAGCGCAGAGGGGCACAAATTAGAAAATTTAGAAACCTAAAAAATGAGTAAGAAGTTCTAGATATTTACCAAAACCAAGAGTTTATCTTCGGATTGCATTTCAGCGAAACCACCTGAAACTGTAATAGATTTAATGATGTTATTCAAGTTATCAAAAACTTGTATTTCTCCAACTCTTAAATTTGATATTATAGACTCATGACCCCTCATAACTCCAACATCTCCAGAAACCGAAGGTAAAACGACCATTTGGCATAAACCACCAAATAAAACACCTTCAATTGAAGTGATTTCGACTTTAAAATCTGCCATAAAAAAGTTTTGAAATGTTTGAGTTATTTACTTTCTTTGAGCAATTTTTCACCCTTAGCAGTTGCTTCGTCAATATTTCCAACCATGTAAAATGCTGATTCCGGAAGGTTATCATATTCTCCAGCGCAAATTGCTTTAAAGCCTTTAATGGTATCTTTTAAAGAAACAAGTTTTCCGGGCGAGCCGGTGAAAACTTCGGCAACGTGGAAAGGTTGAGACAAGAAACGTTGAATTTTTCTGGCTCTAGCAACGGTGAGCTTGTCTTCTTCGGACAACTCATCCATTCCAAGGATTGCGATAATGTCTTGAAGAGATTTATAAGCTTGAAGAATTTTTTGTACCTCACGAGCAACTGCGTAATGCTCTTCACCTACAATTCTTGGGTCAAGAATTCTCGAAGTTGAATCGAGAGGATCAACCGCTGGATAAATCCCGATTTCGGCAATTTGACGAGATAAAACTGTTGTTGCATCAAGATGCGAAAAAGACGTGGCGGGAGCGGGGTCAGTCAAATCATCAGCCGGAACATAAATTGCTTGAACTGAAGTTATCGAACCATTTTTAGTTGAGGTTATTCTTTCTTGCATGGCACCCATTTCAGTTGCCAATGTTGGTTGATAACCAACCGCTGACGGGATTCGACCCAAGAGCGCAGAAACTTCAGAACCAGCTTGGGTAAAGCGAAAGATATTATCGATAAAAAATAATACATCGCGACCTTCTTTATCGCGGAAATATTCGGCTTGGGTAAGGCCGGTAAGCGCAACTCGAGCACGGGCTCCGGGTGGTTCATTCATTTGGCCATAAACCAATGCAACCTTGGAGTTCTTAAAATTTTTGGTATCAATTACTCCTGAATCAATCATTTCGTGATATAAATCATTTCCTTCGCGAGTTCTTTCACCAACTCCCGCAAAAACTGAATAACCGCTATGAGCTTTGGCAACGTTGTTAATTAATTCCATAATTAAAACTGTTTTACCAACACCGGCGCCTCCAAAAAGACCGATTTTTCCGCCTTTGGAATATGGCGCAAGAAGATCAATTACTTTGATGCCGGTTTCAAGAATTTCTGTTTCGGTAGCCTGTTCAACTAGTTGTGGAGCGGAAGCGTGAATTGGATAAAGTTGTGGACAATTAATTTCACCTTTTTCATCAATTGGCTCACCAATTACGTTCATAATGCGACCAAGGGTTGATTCACCCACCGGAACGCAAATTGGACTTCCGGAGTCAATAACCGTGGCTCCTCTGGTTAAACCATCGGTGGAATCCATCGCAATTGTTCTAACGGTTTTTTCACCGATATGAAGAGCGACCTCGAGAATTAGTTTTTTTCCCTCATTAGATACTTCTAAGGCGTTGTATATCGCTGGCAGTTCGCCACTTTCAAATTCAACGTCGACAACGGCAGAGATTATTTGCGTAACTTTTCCAGTGTTTGTAGCAGTGTTTATCATTTTGTAATAAAATTTTAAATAATTTATCTGCAATATAAAGAATCGCTAAAGCTTAGCAAAAAATGGTTTGAACTTAATTTAAGATCAAAATTAGCTCATTACCAAATTCGGCAAATTACCAAATTTAATAAAGTTAGATTTATTAATTTTTATATGAGATTTTTTGTGAATTTGCGCGCCAATTTAGGCACTTTAATTAATAAGTGCAAGAAGAAATATTGATAAAATTTCAATTTATTTTCTGCAATTTTTATAGATTATTATTTCTAATCAAAATTATTAAAATATTTATAAATTATTTTAAAATATTGATATGCCCCATCTTGCGTCCGGCTTTTGATTCTAATTTCCCATAAAGATGAATTTTAGCACGAGAATTGTTTTGATATTTTGCAATAGAATTAACATCGTCACCAATCAGGTTTATCATTTGACCACTCGAATGAAAACGCGTTTCACCCAGAGATAATCCTTGGCTAATACTGCGGATTAATTGTTCAAATTGCGAAGTAATTGAAGCATCCATAGAAAAGTGTCCAGAATTATGAGGGCGGGGCGCTAATTCATTAACTAAAATTGAATTATCAACGACAAAAAACTCAACCGCCATTAAACCAACTAAATCAATTTTTTCGGCAATATTTGTGGCAATTTTTTGAGTTTTAAACCTTTGGGGGGCGGAGAGTTTGGCGGGATAAATACTTCGATCTAAAATACCATTTTTATGAATATTGGTAAGCGGTTCGTAAACTTTAATTTCGCCACCAATTGACCTCGCCACAATTACGGAAGCTTCGCTATCGAATTTACAAAATTTTTCTAAAATCAAAGGCACGCCTTTAAGAGATTCAAAAACTTTTTCGCAATTATCTTCATCACTCAAAACAAACTGCCCCTTGCCGTCATAGCCCATTATAGCAGTTTTTAAAACAGCTTTTTTGAAGGTTTTTAGAGATTTTTTTAAATCTTCTAAACTATTTATAATTTCATATTCAGCGGTTTTAACTTGATTGTCGTTTAAAAATTTTTTTTCAAAGATTCTATTTTGAGTAATTTTTAAGACATTTGATGATGGGTACAAAAGTGAATTATTTTCGACAAATTCGGCAGTTTCGAGCGGAATATTTTCAAACTCAAAAGTTGCAAAATCGATAGCTTCACAAAATTTTTTGAGAACTTTTTTATCTAAATAATCACCAATTATGGTGTGATTGGTGACGAAGCTGGCGGGAGAATTTTCTTGATCGGTGAGAACAACGGTTTTGTAGCCCATTTTGTGAGCATAAAAACATATCATTCTACCTAGTTGGCCACCGCCAATAATTCCAAGGGTTTTTATGGGGGCTTGCATTTTAATTATTATAATACATTTCAAACTCAACCGGATGAGGCATTTGCTCATATCTATCAGCTTCAGATAGTTTTAGCTCGATATAAGCGTCGATTTGCTCATCGGTAAAAACACCGCCTTCAAGCAAAAAGCCTCGGTCTTTATCGAGTGCTGAAAGAGCTTCACGAAGCGAGCGAGCAACTGTTGGGATTTTGCGCAATTCTTTTTCCGAAGAGTGATAAAGATCTTGGTTTTTTGGTTCACCGGGGTGAATTTTATTTTTGATACCATCTAAACCCGCCATCATCAATGCAGCGCATGTTAAATAAGGATTTGAAGCTGGATCAGGGAAGCGAGTTTCAATGCGTCGAGCCTTTTCATTTGTAACATGCGGAATACGAATTGAAGCGGATCGATTTTTGGCTGAATACGCCAGTAAAACTGGAGCTTCGTAACCCGGAACAAGTCTTTTATAGCTGTTAGTAGTTGAATTGGAAAAAGCATTAATGGCTCTTGCATGTTTGATTATACCGCCAATGTAAAATAAGGCTAATTCTGAGAGTCCAGCATGTTCTTTGCCAACAAAAAGATTTTCACCATTTTTCCAAATTGATTGATGGACGTGCATTCCCGAGCCATTATCGCCAAAAATTGGTTTGGGCATGAAAGTGGCAGTTTTGCCAAAAGCATGACAAACATTATGCACGACATTCAAATTGTGAAGTCGCAACTTCATGATGATGAAGCAACGGTACCAACCCGACTTGACGCATCGCCTCGATAATTTCTGCACGCAAATCTTGACCAGTATCAATTGGGGTCGGGGCAAAATAAGCACTTTTAATTGAGGCACGACGCCCAAGATTTTTTCCATCTTCATCTTTAGAAGTGTTGTGCGGGGCTTCTTCCGAGTCAATTTTATAAAAGTTTCCGTAGCTTGAAGCTTCAAATCTAACATCATCAAATACAAAAAACTCTGGCTCAGGACCGAAATATGCAACATCACCAAAGCCACATTTTTTAAGATAATCCTCGGCTTTTTTAGCGGTAAAACGTGGATCACGCGAATACCCTTCGCCACTAGCAGGCTCAATAACGTCGCAAAATAAAACCAAAGTTGCGTGAGTTGAAAATGGATCAACAAAAGCACTATCAAGTTGAGGCATCAAAATCATGTCTGATTCGTTAATTTCTTTCCAAGCTTTTACGGAAGAGCCATCGAAAGCAACGCCTTTTGTGAGAGCTTCTTCATCAACTGCATCAACACAATGACTGATATGTAGCCATTGACCAGAGTAATCTGTAAAACGAAAATCAACAAATTTAATTTCGTTATTTTTAATAGTTTCAAAAATAACATTAACCGCAGAATTTTTAGACATAAATTATTTTTTGGATTTATTATTTA
>RFYG01000021.1 GCA_009925685.1 Pseudomonadota bacterium | reverse complement strand
TTTCAAAATTAGATTTTTCAAGGAGGTTATCGCTAAATCGATTTTTTTTGAATTTGAACCGGCTCCCATAGCGAAATCTTTTTTGCCACCTCCACCTTTGCCACCAATAATCTCAATAATCGGTGCAATAAGTTTAGAAGCATCAAAATATTGAGTTAAATCATTTGACAAAGATAAGCACACTGAGACCTTTTCATTTTCAATACCAAAAAATATCAATATTTGCGATTTAGAATAATTCGGAGAGTTTTTTGTATCGCTAATTATGTCTCTTAAATCTTTAGCACCAGTATCAAAAAAAATATGATGAGCAAAGTTTAGATTATCGATTTTTTCGTTTTTAAGATTTTGCAAATCATATTGCCAAATTTGCTTCTTAAGTTTGTCAATTTCCTTGTCTTTGGTTTTTATAATATTGTTAATATCGATACCGATTTTTTCAATTTTATTGAGGGCTTCGTCAATTGATTTTTGTTGGGATAAAGTAATAAAAATTGAGTTATTTTCATCGTTAAAAAAACTTAAATCATTGAAACCGGTTTTGTTCGATAAAAACTCATTATCATCAATTTTAATGTCATCGAATTGTTGCTTAACTTTTAAAGCATCAAGAAGTGTATATAATTTTTGTTCTTGAAGCTTCAAATCTTGTAAAGCATAGAAACCACTTTTAGCGGTAATTCTGCGTATTCCAGATGCCACTCCATTTTCGGAAATAATTTTAAAAATTCCAATATTGCCGGTATTCTCAACATGTGTTCCGCCACATAATTCAACCGAAGGCCCCATGGCAACAACTCGAACGATATCGTCATATTTTTCACCAAAAAGTGCTTCGGCACCCGAATTTCTGGCCTCATCAATTGGCATTTCATTGGTATGAATTTTAGAATTTTGACGAATATAAAAATTGACCAACTCTTCAACCTGTTCAATCTCTTCATTTGACATGGCGCGATTTAAATTAAAATCGAAAGTAAGTTGCTTGGCATCAACATTAGAGCCTTTTTGCGAAATAGAATTACCAAGGACCTGTTTTAAAGCTTTATGGAGTAGGTGAGTTGCTGAATGATTTTGGGCTCTGAGTTGTCGATGACGATTATTTACGAGAGCTAGAACTTGATCGCCCACCTGAAATCGACCC
The DNA here is from genome assembly GCA_009925685.1 of Pseudomonadota bacterium. Lineage (GTDB taxonomy): Bacteria > Pseudomonadota > Alphaproteobacteria > Rickettsiales > UBA1997 > CAILUF01. The sequence goes on along the minus strand of RFYG01000021.1, from coordinate 15,746 downwards.
TTAAAATCACTTAAAAAATGGACAAATAACCCACCCGCGTATTTTTTGGTTTCGGAAATATCGATGCAATTTTGAATGTGATTATAATTTATTAGATTGTTTTCATCTTTAATTTCCGAGGTTAAAACTAAATTACCATCATCACCTTTTTGCCCGCCCGAAGTAGCATAAAATGGGGTTTGATTGAGAATTATGAAAATTGAATCATTAATATTTTTGTTAGATGAATCAATATAATCGACGGCGGAATAATTTTGAAAAATTGCTAAAATTTGAGCGGACGTTTTAGTGGTTTGGTGATATAATGATTTGGTGGATCCTAATTTTTCTTTTAAATCAAAAAACAATTTATCTTCAGAAATTTCACCGCTCCCAACCCAGTTTTTTCTAGCTCTTTCACGCTGAAGATTCATTTCTTTTTCAAACTCATTTACGTCAACTTCGATGTTTTTTTCTTTGCAGATATCTTGGGTTAAATCAAGTGGAAAACCAAATGTATCATATAATTTGAAAGCGATAGAGCCACGCAATTTGGATTGATTGGTTTTGTTGTTGACGATTTCATCGATAGATTCAAATAAAATTTTTAAACCTTTTTCGAGGGTTTCTTGGAATTTTTCCTCTTCGTTTTTGAGAGTTTCGACGATAGTTTCTCTAGCAAAAACTAATTCTTGATATTGGCCACCCATTTCATTGATTAGAGTATCAACCAATTTGTACATTATGGGTTGAGAGTGTCCGAGTTTATTAACTTGGCGCATGGCTCTGCGCATAATTCGACGCAAAACATATCCTCGTCCTTCATTGCTTGGCATAACTCCATCAGCAATTAAAAAACAAGATGATCTAAGGTGATCGGCAATAATTTTAAATTCAGGCTTTGGAGACATTGAAAATTTTGGTAAAAAATTTGTTGGAAGAAAATTCAAGGGCGATGGCGATTATGATAAAAATCAATCCAATATTGCCCAAAGTTGTAAATTTAAAGTTTTCAAAAATAGATGATATGATTAAAGCGATGGTTGGATAGACTAGGGCGGTGTAGTTGGCTTTAACTGCACCGACTTTTTGAATTAGAAAATAAAAACATAAAAATGCAATAATCGAAGCAAAGATAATTTGGTAGATTAGCGATAAAATATATTTAGCTGAGTAGTCGATAATAAACTTATTTCCAAGTGCGTAATTTATGATAATTAGATAACAGGAACTGATGATTGCGCCAAAAGCAATTGAGGTAAAAAGAGGTGTGTGATTTTGTTGTTTGTTTTTTTCGACTAAATAATTGCCAAACGAAAAAACAACCATCATAAGTATGGCCATCATTATCCCAATAATTAAATTAATATTTGATGAATTGTGATCAAATTTAAGGGTCGGAAATATAAAAAGTGTTAATCCACAAAAGCCAATCAAGCTACTTAAGATAATTTTTGGCTCAATCTTTTTGCCATCAAAAATCACTTTAAATATTTCAGAGGTAATGATTGAGAGGCTAAAAATTACCGCTATCATTCCGCTTGGGATAAATTTTGTGGTGTGGTATCCGATTAAAAAATTTAGTGAAAAATTGGTTAAACCAATCAATGCAAAATATTTATATTCAGTTTTGAATGGTTTTAGTCTTTTTTTTGTGACCATGCATAAAATTGTCATCAAGCATGCAACGGCAAAAAAGCGGTAAAAAAGAGAAACTTCGACTGCGACAATTGAGTCGACTTGTAATTTCATGGCGAACCAACTGAAACTCCAAACTAAGCTCATTCCAATAAAGGCGAGTAAGGTCATTTAGTGTTTTATAATTATTGAATTAAAATGATTGTAACCTCAAGAGCTGGTCTTTTGCCCATTAAATCTTCGAATATTTTTAAAAGTTTTGAACGCAAAGATTTTTCAATTTCATTGATAAGTTTACTTTCGTTAAGTTTAGATTTTTTCTTTTTTTTACGTAAAAAATTCAAACCAAAACCATCTTGAAGATTAAGTTCTTTAGCTTTGCTTTTAAAAAATATCTCGATTTCTTTACGAATAAGTGATTCGGCATCGGGGTCGTTTCTGAGGTCATAAGATCCAATGGCCATAATTTTTGGTTTCGAGAGAATTTTTAAATTATCGTTTGTGGCGATACTAACATTGATAACCCCAGATTCTTGAAGTTTTTTGCGTTCGCGAATTATGTCGCTTTTGAGGTCAATAAGTTGCTTGCCGTCGACTCCTAAATAACCGGTTTTAACGAAGCCAATTTTATCCGATGAAATAATGTTATCTTTATCGAGCTTGATGGCGAAACCATTTTCAATTTGAATTGCTTTGGCGACTCCGCACTCGCGAGCTAACTCACAATGAGTTTTGGTGTGGATAAATTCACCGTGAACTGGAATGGCAATTTTGGGTCGAGCCAAAGCATACATTTCTCTGAGTTCATTCTTAGATGGATGGCCCGAAACGTGGACGAAATGGTCTTTTTCGGTCATTACATCGATTTGTTTTTTGGCTAAAAGATCAAAGAGTTCAAAAATCTTTTTTTCATTTCCCGGAATTATTTTTGAAGAAAAGATCATCAAGTCACCTTTGGTAAAGTGAATAGTCGGATGGCTATTAGAAGCGATTTTGCGGGTTGAAGCCATTGGTTCGCCTTGACAACCAGTGCATATAATTAAAATTTCTTTTTTATCGTAAAATTTTATTTCTCGATCAGAAATGAATTCAAAATTTTCAAAAAAATATCCACTTTTTTTGCCAACTTCAAATAGGCGGTGAAGTGAAAATCCAGATAAAACAATTTTGCGACCAAGTTCATTGGCAATTTTAGCAATGGTATGAACCCTAGCGATATTTGATGCAAAAGTTGTTACGCCAACATAGCCATGTCGTCCAGCAATTAATGATTTAAGTGATTCGTGAAGTTCACCTTCGGAGCGCGAATGTCCTTCGTTGATAGCGTTAGTTGAATCGCAAATCATGGCAAAAATTTCACCATTATCACCAAGAGTTTTGATTTTTTCGATTTCGCTAATATCTCCAACAACGGGATTGGGGTCGAATTTCCAATCGCCGGTATGCAAAATATTGCCTTTAGGAGTTTTGATCATTAAGGCTTTCATCTCCGGAACCGAGTGCGTTAATCCGATAAACTCAATTTGAAATGGATTTAAATTAAGAGGCTTGGAATCGTCGATAATGTGAATCGGAACGGTTTTGTCTAACTTAAATTCCTCAAGCTTAGTTTTTAAGAAATTGGCACCAAAACGAGTTGCGTAAACTGGAACTTCAAGTTCGCGCCACAAATATTGAACAGCTCCGAGATGATCTTCGTGAATGTGAGTTAGAATTATGCACAATAAATTTTCGCGATGTTGTTTGATGAAAGATATATCTGGCGTCATCATGTCTACCCCCGGTATGTCGTAAGCGAAGCCAACTCCGCAATCAACCATGATCCACTTGCCGTTTAGATGATATAAGTTAAGGTTCATGCCGATTTCGTTGGCACCACCCAGTGGAAGAAAAATTAGGTCGTCTCGATGTTTTTTTAGATTTAAATCCATTTTATAAAAAATTGTTTTGTTAAGGGTTTTCTAGGATACAAGCAATGGCATTTAAAATGCAAAGTATTAAAATTTAGTCTTTAAGTAATTTATTTTGAGGTGTTGAAGGTTAATATTTGATAAATTTGGGAATAGAAGATTCAAGAGTTTCAAATTTGCCATTATCGATTTGAAGAATGGCCAAATTGCGTTGAATGGCACCATTGGGTAAAAATCTAAATACCCCGTCAATTCCATCAAATCCATTGGTTGAAGAATTGTTATACTCTAAAAAATCATTAAAACCGATTTTTTGATTAGATTTATTTTCGGCTATCTTTGAAATAGCTAAAATAGCATCATAGGCAATTGAAGTGATTCTTGGTGGAAATTTTTCGAAAGTGCGATAATAATTTTTTTCAAAAATTTTAAATCTTTGTTCTTGTGGGGCTGGGAACCATCCGCCAAAAAGATTAATATCGTTTAAAGAGGACGGATCATTCCATTGGCTGGAGCCAATCAGTTGAAAATTTCTTTCATCTTTGTTGAGCCGAGCAATCAAATTCGCAATTTTTGAAAGAGTTTTGCCGGATTCGGGAATTAGGATTGCTTGTGGATAAATTCTGTCATAATCGCTCAAATAAGATGTATCGCGGTTTTTTGAGTTTGAATTAGGGACGCCAAAAGAATTAATAACTCTTTCCACAGCTCTTTCAATGTCCTTAGGGTTATTTTCATAAAATTCTGAAGTTATAAAATTACCATCGCGAGAGCGGACGAATTTTTTAGTATAATCGGTTATAATTTTTCCATATTGATTGTTTGGTGCAATTACGGCGAAGTTGAATTTTCCTCGATCCATTGAGTAATTTATGATTTTATCAATTTGGGTTTCGGGTATTATTCCTCCAACAAAAATTCCGCCATAATTATTGGTTTTATTGAGTAATTCATGATTATTTGAGAGGGATATTACGGTTATTTCGTTATTACGAGCCATTTTTTCAATGGCTAAAACTGAATTGGTAAATATTGGCCCAACCACGATTTTTATATTTCTGTCGATAATTTCTTTGAAAGATTTTTGATTATCTTCGGCAGATTCTTTGGAATCAAATAAAACCAACTCAATTTTGTTATTTAAGTCATTGTCAAATAGAGCAAGAGTTGATGCGTTATATATACTCCATCCCAATTCTTTGTTTTTTCCAGTTAATGGTAAAAAGAGTGCAATTTGAATTTTGCGTTGAAGTGATGGTGGGATTACCAGATTGTTAGTTTCAAAATTTTTTGCAGTTTGAGGTTTAAGTTCGGGTAAATCTTGTTCTGAATAATCTTTGTCTTCAACAATATTTTTTCCATCGCTATCAATAAAATTTTCGGTAACAGTAGTTTGTGCATTAGTAGATTTTTGATTTTGAGAGCTTGACTTGTCAATATTGGTGGCTGGTAAATTATTTTGCTTGCCATAAATTGATGATTTATTCGATTCGTTTTGGGGGTTTTTAATGGTGCCAATTTTAGGCGTTAGATCATTAAAACTACAGCTTGAGGCTAGAATTACTAAAAACAAAATAAATTTTTTCATAAATAAAATTAAAGATAATTTAAGGATGTCAGAGACTATATTTAAAAAACAATCGCAACAAATTGAGAATGCAATTTATGTGGTTGCGACACCAATAGGAAATTTAAATGATATAACTTTAAGAGCTCTTAATATTCTAGGTTCAGTTGATTATGTAATATGCGAAGATACTAGAATTGCGGGAATTTTATTGAATAATTTTGAAATAATAAAGAAAAAATTAATAGTTTATAATGATCATAGTGATGAAATAATTAGAAATAAAATTTTAAGCAAATTACAAGATGGGAACTCTCTAGCTTTAATTTCAGATGCTGGAACGCCATTAATTTCTGATCCTGGTCACAAATTAATTAATTTTTTACGACAAGAAAAACAAAAAATTATTTGCATACCCGGTCCATCAGCTCTTACTGCTTCAATCTCTGTTAGTGGAATTGCTTGTGATAATTTTTTATTTTTAGGATTTTTGCCGACTTCAAAAATTGCTAAAGAAAAAAAACTAAAAAATTTACCAATAGAATTTAGTTTTATATTTTTTGAATCGTCAAATCGAATCCTTGAAACGCTTAAAATTTTAAAACAAAACTTTGTCGACCGAAAAATTTGTTTAGCTCGTGAACTTACGAAAATTTATGAAGAAATAATTATCGGAAAGCCTGAAGAAATTCTTGAAATCTTGATTTCCAATCCGCAAAAAATTCGAGGAGAATTTGTGGTAATCGTTGAAAAAATTTCTAAAGATTTAGCTAAATTTAATCGTGATGAAGTTCTTGAGGTTATAAAAATATTATCACAAAAAAATCGATCATCTAAAGAGATTGTGATCGAGTTAGTCGAGAATTTCGAGATTAACAAAAAAGAAGCTTACTCTTTTGTAATAGAGCACCAAAATACAAATTCTAAAAAATGATTAAACTAAATAATTCAAGAAATTCAAAGCCTTCCAAAATAAACAAAAGTTATAAAGTTCGTTTAGAAAAGTATAATTTTGGTCAATATGCCGAAAAATATGCCATGATTTTTCTGTGGTTTAAGGGATATAAAATTCTCAAATATCGTTTTAAATCGCATTTGGGGGAAATTGATATTATTGCCTTTAAAAACAATCAGATAATTTTTGTTGAGGTCAAAGCGCGATATAAAAATTACAATATTGAAAGCATAATTGGTAATAAACAAATTTATCGCATTAAGAACTGCGCAAAGCATTATATTTCTAAAAATAAAAAACTTCAAAAATATAAAATTCGCTTTGATTTTATTGAGGTAAAGCCGTTCTTTTGGTTTATACTAAAAGCTAACCACAAGGTCAATTTCCTTAGTTGAATTTTAGATTTAGAAGCTTACCATTTGGAAAATTTTTTTTAGTTTGAATCAATATTAATAACCTTTAACAAATCTGTGAAACCAACCAATTCATCATCTCAAGTCAACAACAATTCCCAAGGAAATAATAATTTTTTTAGAATAAACGAACAAATTAAAGCAAGCGAGGTTAGGGTTATTGACAGCCTCGGCCAAATGCTCGGAGTAATGTCGGTGTCCGAAGGCATTAAAAAGGCTCAAGAAGTCAATTTGGACTTAATCGAAGTTTCTCCAAACGCTAATCCTCCAGTTTGTAAAATTTCTAACTTCGGTAAGATGAAATATGAAATCCAAAAAAAGGCTTCAGATGCCAAAAAAAAGCAAAAAGTTGTTGATGTTAAAGAAGTGAAGATGTCTATCAATATTGGCAAAGGTGATTATGATACTAAAATCCGCCACACCAAAGAATTTATTGAAAAAGGCAACAAAGTTAAAATTAGCATCAAGATGAAGGGCAGAGAAATAACCCACCGCGATATTGCCGAAAAAATGATGCAAAATATTTTAGATGACACCGTTGGTTTTTCAAAACCAGAAATTAATCCTCGTCTTGAAGGTTCGCAAATCGTTGTGGTTCTTGTTAAAAAATAATCTAATTATATGCAAAATCTAATTCGTAAAATCTTTGAAGTTTCAAAAAAATCAAATTTAATTAACCAAGAACATCAAAATTTTGAGCAATTTGTTAAAGATTTTTATTTTGAAAACAAATTATCGGATTTTGATAATTATTCTGTTGAACTTTTATTTAACATATCATTTTCAGCTTATAAATTTTTACAATTGACTAGAAAAGATGGTTTTAATCTAAGAATTTATAACCCTCAAATTGCGGTTGATGGTTTTGAATCGAAATTCACCATAATTGAAATAAACAACAACGACATGCCATTTTTGGTAGATTCAACTGTGGCATTTCTTGATAAACAAGGAATAGCAATTAACAACATAATCCATCCAGTTCTAAATGTTGTTCGTGATAAAAATGGCAAATTCATCGAAATTAATAATAACAAAAACTCTCATCCAGAATCACTTATTCAGCTTCATATTGATAAAATTATTAATAATTCTGAAATAAATTTATTGCTCGAAAATCTTACAAAGATCATTGATACTCTAGGTTTGGTTGTAAATGATTTTCAAAAAATGAAAGACTTAGTCTTAAAATCGCTTGGCCAAATTGATAATGCTTCAAAAATCGCTAAAGATCAAAAAGAATTATCTGAGTCTAAAGATTTTTTAAATTGGATAAATGCCGGAAATTTTGTATTTTTGGGCGCCAAAGAGTTTGATATTAAAATGCAAAATGGCCAATATTCTCTAGTTGAGGTTGAAGATTCGGGTTGTGGGGTTTTTAAATCAAAATATAAAGATTTTTTGCCCGAAGTAGTTAATTCATCAAATCAAGAAGTTGGTGATTCAGTTTCAAATCCATTCGTAATTGAAGTTATAAAATCTCGTTACCGTTCCAAAATTCATCGTTCAACCAACGCCGAAAGAATTCGTGTTCAAAAAATTTCTAATGACGGAAAGGTTATCGGAGAGTTTAGGTTTATAGGTTTATTTACTTCAAATGCTTATATCTCAAGTGTTTTTTCAATACCTTTACTCAGAAACAAAGTATCTAAAATAATAGATGATTCAGGCTTTATCAAAGGCAGTCATAATCACAAAGACCTGATTTCAACCCTTGAATCATATCCTCGTGATGAATTATTCCAAATTAGCGAAGCTGATTTGTTAAAAAATTCTACCGGAATTGTTTCGATTTCGGGTCGCTCGATTGTTAAGTTTTTTGCTCGTAAAGATAAATTCGATAGGTTTGTAAGTTGCTTAATTTATACCCCTAGATCTCGAAGCAATTCTCAGATGCGCGAAAAAATAAAAACTTTTTTGTGTGAAATATTTAATGGAGAGATTGCTGACTCTTTTCTTCAAATTACTGAATCAAATTTGGTACGTTTTCACTTAATTATTAGAACAAATAACGGCATTCCAAATTTCGACGAATCTTTGATTGAAAAGGAGATTACTAAAATGACTAAAGTCTGGAGCGATGAGTTACTCGAATCAATTAAAAACAAATTTGATGATGAAAAAAGAATAATTCTTCATACCAAATACAAAAATTCGTTTTCAGTTAGCTATATTGACAGATTTAACCCCGAAATTGCAGTTGAAGATATTGAATTTATTGAAAAAAGTTTTGCACAAAATTCACCAGTTTTTAATTTATATAAAAATGCCAACCCGATTAAGCCCGAACATGATTCGGAATTCGTGGATTTAAAAATTTACTCACCTCACAATGAGATAATTTTATCCTCAATTATGCCAATTCTCGAGAGCTTTGGCTTTAATGTCATTAAAGAGCACACATACGTAATAAGCGCCGAAGAAGATCTTAAGAATCGTACCATCAAAAAAGCTTGGATTCATTATTTTAGTCTTAATTTATCAAAGAATGGCGGTGATCTTACAAAAGACATCAAAACGAATTTTGAAACCAATATCGAATTGATTTGGAAAAATATCACTAAAATTGGCGCCCTAAATAAATTGGTTATTGCATGCAATTTGACGTGGAAGCAAATTTTTATGTTGCGTGGATACTCAAAATATTTACATCAAACCGGCTTTAGATTTAACCAAGCTAGCATTGCAGATTGTTTTGTTAGAAATGCCGATTTATGTTCAGATTTAATAGAATTATTTGAAGCCAAATTTGACCCGCAAATCAATATTTCGATGGAGCAAAGGTTATCAAAAGTCGAAGCTATTTCTTCAAAAATTAACGACTCCCTTAACAAAATTAAAGATATCGGCGATGATGCTATAATCCGAAGATTTCTTGGTGTAATTATAGCTACTCTTAGAACAAACTATTACCAACACTCAGCCAACGGTCAATTTAAAGGTTATTTGTCTTTCAAATTTGATTGTAAAAAGGTTCCCAATCTTCCCCTTCCATTACCTTATGCAGAAATTTTTGTTTACTCTCCTAAAGTTGAGGCTGTTCATCTCAGAGGTGGAAAAGTTGCGCGCGGTGGCTTAAGATGGTCTGATAGACAAGATGACTTTAGAACCGAAGTTCTTGGATTGATGAAAGCTCAAATGACCAAAAATGCAGTTATCGTCCCAGTTGGTTCAAAAGGCGGATTTGTTATTAAAACCGATACTTCAAAAATGACTCGCGATGAACTTCAAAAAGAAGGCATCGAATGCTACAAAACATTCTTGCGAGGTCTTCTAGATGTTACTGATAATGTGATTGATGGCAAAATTATTGCTCCTCAAAATGTAATCATGTTCGATAGTTCTGATCCATATTTGGTTGTTGCTGCGGACAAAGGAACTGCCACTTTTTCAGATATAGCCAATTCAATATCTCAAGAGTATAATTTTTGGCTTGGAGATGCTTTTGCTTCGGGCGGTTCGGTTGGTTATGATCACAAAAAAATGGGTATCACTGCCAAAGGGGCTTGGATTTCAGTAATGAGGCATTTCAGAGAGTTTGGAATCGACACCCAATCTCAGGATTTTACATGCGTTGGAATTGGAGATTTGTCGGGTGACGTATTTGGAAATGGCATGTTGCTTTCAAAGCATACCAAATTGGTTGGCGCTTTTAATCATCTGCATATTTTTATCGATCCTAATCCGGATCCTGTCTCGTCCTTCAATGAAAGACAAAGAATGTTTAACCTACCAAGATCAACTTGGATGGATTACAATTCATCTTTGATTTCTAAAGGTGGCGGTATTTTTGAAAGGGGTGCAAAATCTATCAAAATCACACCCGAAATCCAAGAAATTTTCAAGATCGAGAGTGAGGAATTATCTCCAAACGACCTAATTCAAGCCATGCTTAAAGCCCCAGTAGATTTGCTTTGGAATGGCGGAATTGGAACTTACGTCAAATCACAAGATGAATCGCATCAAGATGTTGGCGATAAAGCTAACGATATGCTTCGAATCAATGGTTCAGACCTGCGTTGCAAAGTTGTTGGCGAGGGTGGAAATTTAGGTTTCACTCAAAAAGGTCGAATAGAATTTGCTAAAAATGGCGGTAGAATCAACACCGATGCCATGGACAATTCAGCTGGAGTTGACTGCTCTGATCATGAAGTAAACATCAAAATCGCTTTATTTTCGGCACTCAAAAGCAAAAAAATAAACTTAGAAGAGCGCAACAAAATGCTTGAGTCAATGACTCCACAAGTTTCGGAATTGGTTCTTAAAGACAATAAATTACAAACCCAAGCGATTTCAATTGCTCAAAGTCTTGGTTTTGTAGCCCTCAGCGAACAGTCGCAATTTCTTGATAATCTTGAAAAAAGTGGTTTTTTAAATCGTGCAATCGAGTTTCTTCCTTCGCGCAAAGAAATTGACAAATATCAAATCGAACAAAAAGGTCTAACTCGCCCTCAGCTTTGCGTTATGATGGCTTATTCTAAGATGGACATATATAACAAATTGCTGGCTTCCGATTTAATTAAAGACAAATATTTTGAAAAGGACTTGTTGGCATATTTTCCAACGCTAATGCAAGAAAAATTACCCGACGAAATTCTTAATCACCAATTACGTAACGAGATTATAGCTACTCAAATTACTAATTTTGTGGTTAATCGAATTGGTATCACTTTCATTAATCAAATGTCTCAGGATAGTGGTTTCTCAGTCGTTGATGTAATTAGAAATTTTATAATTGCGTGCGATTCTTTCAGAATTCGCGATGTATGGCAAGAGGTTGAAAATCTTGACGGACAAATTCCACTTAACATTCAAATGCAAATGTTTTTGAGCGCCAACAAACTCATCGAAAGATCGGTTTTATGGCTTCTGAGAAATCAAGTTAAGGGTCCCTTATCTGAAATTGTTAACAAATTCAGATCAATCGCAGATCAAGTTCATCAATTCTTGCCTTCTGTTTTGGCTCAAGCTTCACGAGAATCGTTTGAAAGAAAAATCGAAAGATATTGCATCAATAAAGTCTCGCGAAAATTAGCAGAAAAAGTTGCTTCAATGGATCCAGTTGCTTCGGCATTCGACATTTCTGAAATTGCCAGTTTAACTAAACTTGATATCAAAAAAATTGCCGAAATTTATTTTTCAGTTGGCACCAGATATTCACTTAAATGGCTTAGAAGTAGACTTAACAAAATCAATCTTACAAATCATTGGCAAAAATTATCGAGCAAGACTGTTATGGAAGATTTATATTCATATCAAATGAGATTAGCCAAGGCAATTGTTGAATATAATTCCTCTAATAAAGTTTCCGATAATTTGGTCGAAAATTTTGCTAAAAATTCAGCTTTCTTAACCGAAAGATTTGACAATTTTATTGCGGAATTGAAAAATGAACCAAATCCAGATTTGGCAATGTTTGTTGTTGCTCTTAATAGAATTAAACCCTTAGTTTAATCATATAAATGCGTTCGTGGCGGAATTGGTATACGCGTAACGTTGAGGTCGTTATGGGGTAAAACCCGTGGAAGTTCAAGTCTTCTCGAACGCACCATTTATATTTTTAGCTAATTCGAATTAAAATCGAAATTTTAATTCATATCACAGCAAATTATCACCTTTTGAAATAAAAATTTATTTTTTACATGAAGTTATTGGTTATTAAAGAAAGTCACTCTCTTGAGAACAGAGTTGCAATTACGCCAGACGTTATTGGTAAATATTTAAAATTAGGATTTGAAGTTTTGATTGAATCAAATGCTGGGCAAAAAGCTGGTTATTGTAATGCTGAATATCAAAAAAATGGTGCAAAAATTATCAACAATATCGACGAAGTTTTATTTGAGGTTGATATTGTTATTGCGGTTCAAAGAAGCGATTTTGACCATTCATTATTAAAAACTAATGCAGTTTTTATAGCCTTACTCAATCCTTTTTTTCAAACAGATTTATTAAAAAAACTCGCCAATTTCGATATTAATGTTTTTGCGCTCGAGCTAATTCCCAGAATTACCCGCGCCCAGTCAATGGATATTTTGTCTTCGCAAAGTAATTTGGCTGGTTATAGGGCTGTTGTTGATGCTATCTACGAAACCAGCAAATGCGTTCCCATGATGATAACATCGGCGGGAACAATCTCGGCATCAAAGTTTTTAATTATTGGAGCCGGAGTTGCCGGCCTCCAAGCTATTGCAACCGCTAAAAGAATGGGCGCGATTGTTAGTGCTTTTGATGTTCGCGCTTCGGCGAAAGAGCAGGTTCAAAGTTTGGGAGCTAAATTTATTGAGGTTAAAACTAACGAAAAAATTGATGGCGTTTATGCTCAAGAAATGTCAGACGAATATAAGCAAAAACAACAGCAATTACTTGAAGAAACTATTATTAATCAAGATGTTGTTATTACAACCGCGCTAATCCAAGGAAAAAAAGCACCAATTTTAATCTCCGAAAAAATGGTCAATTCGATGAAGCCAAATTCAATTATTATCGACCTTGCGTCGCAAAACGGCGGTAATTGCGCTCTTACCAAACCAAATGAAGTTATTGATTGTAATGGCGTAAAAATATTTGGGCACACGAATTACCCCAGTCGAATTGCATCGGAATCGAGTAAATTTTTTGCTAAAAATATAATAAATTTTGTTGAGCTTTTAATTGATAAAGATAAAAAATTAATCAATATTAATTATGATGATGACATCATCAAAGCCACCATAGTTTGTTCAAATAAAAAAATTACCAACGAAAATTTGTTAAAATAACATGTCTGAAATCGAAAATTCATCTCCAGTACTTCATAAAACATCCAAAAAACAAAGGAATCATATGCCAATCAAACTTGATATACCTCATCCCGAACTCTTGAAACCAAAAATTACAATATTTGGAGTTGGTGGAGCTGGTGGTAATGCCCTCAATAATATGATCCGCTCAAACCTTGAAGGTGTTGAATTTGTTGCGGCTAACACTGATTCGCAAGCCCTTACACATTCTCTTACTCAAAATAGAATTCAGCTTGGAGTCAAAACCACCAAAGGTCTTGGGGCTGGCTCTTTCCCTGACAGAGGTAGAATTGCCGCCGAAGAAAATGTTGAAGAAATCGAAAGATATCTTGATGGGTGCAATATGGTCTTTATCGCTGCCGGAATGGGCGGTGGAACTGGTACGGGAGCTGCCCCCGTCATCGCTAAATTAGCACGCGAACGAGAAATTTTAACTGTTGGCGTGGTTACCAAGCCATTTCATTTTGAGGGTAAATATCGCATGGAAACCGCCGAGTCTGGCATCGAAGAGCTTAAAAAATTTGTTGACACCTTGATTGTAATTCCAAATCAAAATTTGTTCAGAATTGCTAATGAAAGCACTACTTTTGAATCAGCTTTCAAAATGGCCGATGATGTTTTATATGCTGGGGTTAGGGGCGTTACCGACTTAATTACAATGCCTGGATTAGTTAATCTCGATTTTGCCGACATCAGAACTATCATGACTAAAATGGGCAAAGCAATGATGGGAACCGGCGAAGCAACTGGCGAAAATCGTGCCATTCTTGCGTGTGAGGCCGCGATTGCCAACCCACTTCTTGATGATATTTCTATAAAAGGTGCCAAAGGTGTTTTGGTGAATATGACCGGCGGGCCAGATATGACTCTGTTTGAAGCTGATATGGCGGTTAATGCCATTCGCAAAGAAGTTGACTCCAACGCCAATATTATTTTTGGCTCGGCTTTTGATGAAAATATGAAAGGTAAAATCAGGATTTCGGTTGTTGCCACTGGAATTGACAGCGAAGAATTTCGTCGTGAAGTTGCTAAATCTAAAGAATTGCATGAGCCGTCAAGATTTAGAGCAGTTGTTCCTGAAGCCGTTCAACCGACTAACAAAAGCTTTTTTGATCCCGGAGTTTCCGCAAAACCTTCCAACGAAGAAATTGAAGAAATTGACGATGAAAATTTCAAACCAAAGCGAAATTTCGCCAAAGAAAAAACTCGCACAGCTAATGAAACTCATCATAATAAACCTAGTGACGATGATTTTTCCGATGATGCAAAAAACAACGATAATCACAATTATTTTGAAAATAATTCCCGTTCCGATGACGCATTTTTTGAGGCTGAAAATAATTTAGAATCAGAAAAAAATCATTCACATTCTCTTGAAAAAAAATCAACAGAAAAAGTCGAAAAAAAATCTAAAAACAAAACTGAAAAATCTAAAAAAGATAGTGGTTTTAGTTTATTTAGTTTTATGAACAAAGAGAAGGATAGCATTGAAAACTCCTCTCTTCAAAGCTTAGAATCTCAAGATAATCACCAAAATAATCACTTTGATTCAAAGCACTCAAAAGTTAATAAAAATTTTGACAATATCGAATCTTCAATTGAGGTTGAAAAAAAGCGCAAGCAATTTTTTGGTAATGGTACAGTTTTTGACGATGAAGAATCTGATAATTCCAATCAAGAAAAGTTTGATGATGACGATGTTGTTAATGTTCCAGCCTTTTTTCGTAGAAAAAAATAGTCAATAAATGGCACAAATTTATTTAATTTCTCCACCCGAAATTAATAACTTTGATGATTTTTGCCTTCAACTTCGTTTAGCCTTAAAAACTGGTCTTGTACCCGTTTTTCAGTTACGACTAAAAAATCACTCTTACGATTCAATCAAAATTATTTCCAAAGAAATCAAAAAAATTTGCGACGATAATAATTGTTTATTTTTATTAAATGATTTTTATCAAATTGCTCTAGAAGTCGGCGCATCAGGTGTTCATGTTGGAATTGATGATCAAAAAATTTCAAAAATTCGTGAAATCGCCCCCAAAAATTTTGTTATCGGGGCCAGCTGTTACGATTCACGTCATCTGGCCATGGAAGCAGGAGAGCAGGGGGTTGATTATATTTCTTTTGGGGCATTTTTTGAAACGCAAACTAAAGTTCCGCGCGCAAAAGCTTCGCCAGAAATTATTAGTTGGGCCAACGAAATGCTGAACTTGCCAATTGTTGCCATTGGCGGGATAAATGCTCAAAATTGTAAAATTTTAGTTGAGAATGGCGTCGATTTTATTGCGGTAATTTCTTATATTTGGCAACATAAAGATGGTGTCGAGACAGCAATTAAAAACCTTCAAAGACAATGTTCGCTGAATTATAGCGTTTAATTTGTAATCCAATTTCGCAGTAATAATTATTCGTAAATAAAATTTAAAAATTTCCAAAACCAACCGCTAAAATTACATCTAAAGAATAAAAAGTTACGGGCTTGTCTGAATTTGCAATATGCATTTT
>RFYG01000003.1 GCA_009925685.1 Pseudomonadota bacterium | reverse complement strand
GAGCCCTCAAATCGACCCGGCCAGCTACGCTTCCCAGCAGGCTCCCCAGTACAGCAACGCGGGGATGCCGACCTCTATGCCTGGGATCAACAACAGCCAGGCTTACTCCAACGGCTCTTCCCAAACTTCGCTGGAAATCAGCCCCCAGCAGCTCCGAGCAAACGGGGTAAGCGAAGCAAGTCTTGAGGTTATTGATCATTTCGGTCCCGATGTTCCGGCGATCCTCAATAACTACGCTTGCCAACTGGAAGATGCTCTGATCACCACCAACAACCAGCTGATCGAAGCCGTCAACCTGCTTCAGGAACTCTCGAATGAGCACAAAGCTTATGAGACCATCCTGACTGATCCAGACGTGCTTGCTGATTACACCTGTGAGTTCTTCGGTGAGAACGGCCCCTATCCGATTCCCGATGAAGAGATCGGTTACGCCGCTCCCCAGCAGGTTCAGGCAGTTGGTCAGCAATTCCAGCGTCCCGTTGCTCCTCAACGTCCCGAGATGCCGGTTCCCCCTCAGCCCCAGGCTCAGGGTAACCCCATCGATTTCTGGAACAGCTTCGGCTCCCTGGCCGAGCGCGATCCCTCCAACGCCTGGCGCTATCTGAACGCCGCTCAGCAGAATCCTGAAGTGTTCCGCCAGAAGCTCCTGGTTATGGAGTGATAATCGGAAAAAATCCGATTATTCGTCTGTTTTTGAACAAATTAACTAAACGTAGAATAAGGGGTAGCAAACGCTGCCCCTTTTTATTTAAAAAGGATTTGTTATGGCATCAAAAAAAGCAAGTGCTGGGGATAGAGCCGCTCAGTTTCTCGCTAATTTCGGGACTGCTGGTGGTCCTATTGGCGCTCCCGGACTTGTGATGTTTGGTGCGGGGGATACTGCCCGTCAACTTCAATCTGGGAATATGGATGAGTATGCTGCGATTCGCGCAGCGACTGCTCCGGTTATTGGTGATCCAAACGCGCCGCAACCCAAAATGCCCCAGGATCTTGATTCGGCGTACCTCAAATTGAACCTGCCCGGATCCCCACTTCCTCGAAATGGTTTGCTTGCTCCGCAGTTCCAAAAAGCTGCTGAGAATGCGCAAAACTTAGCGTTCACCAATGAGCAATACATGGTGATGCGGGCAATGCCGCTCGTCCCGCCCCTTCCGTTAGGAATTCAACCTCCTATGCCTCAGAAAAAAGGTCGCCGCTAATGAACAAATCTAAAGCTAAAAAGGCCGTCAAGAAGTCGGCTGAGCGTAAGCAACAAGCAGAAGCCCAGGCTGCTGGGGCGATGCTGGCTATGAAAGCAGCTGGTGGCGGGGCAATCGATCCTGAGATTCAAGCAGCACGTATCGATATGCAACCTGCAGATGGTTATGTGAATCCTTACCGTGCTATGGGCTCCATGGCCCCAATGATGTATTCTGCTGGCAATATGCTCGATGGATACAATTATCCCGTCATGGTAAATCCGGAAGCTTAATAATCCGGATTGATAAAGTGTTGCTATAATTTTTTCAATGGGACGGAAGTTCCAGGCCCACAGTGGTACCGAGGAAACTCAAGCCCACTGTTCCACGGATCTTCCAGATCCTGGTTCAGCTAAACCCTACGCTGAATACCAACATGTTTATCGATAGCTAGCTCAGATCCTGATAGGTTCCACCCTTAAGGATTTGATAAATGGCTACGTGAGCGCAGTTAAACCTTTCCGCAATCTTTCTATACGAAAGACCATTGGCTCTAAGGTTTTTAATTTCACCCACGTCTTCAGGGGAAAACTTTCTTAAAGTTTTCAATAATTAAGCCTAGATAGCTCAGTCGGTAGAGCAAAGGACTGAAAATCCTTGTGTCGGTGGTTCGATTCCGCCTCTAGGCACCACTTTCGGGCACCACTTTCGGGCACCACTTTCGGGCACCACTTTCGGGCACCACTTTCGGGCACCACTCAAATCTCAAATCAAAATTATAATTTTAGGGTTTTTACAATTAAAATCGTACTAAATATTTTAGAGGATTTAAGAAAATAACTCACCGAAAAACGAGAAATTGCTATTTTTGAAGAAAATTTATTGGTCCTTTAGCTCTTCCGTTAATGAATTGATCCACAAAAGGGTTACCCGAATTATCGAGATCTTTTATATCTCCGCACCAAATGATTTTCCCCTCATACAACATAGCGATTTTATCGGAAATTTTGCGCGCAGAATGCATATCGTGAGTGATTGTAATCGTTGTAGCGCCAAGCTCTTTGGAATTAGCAATTATTAAATCATTTATTACATCGGCCATGATGGGATCGAGTCCGGTTGTTGGTTCATCAAAGAAAATAATTTCTGGATTAGAAGCAATTACTCTGGCCAAAGAAACTCTTTTTTGCATTCCGCCCGAAAGCTCGGAAGGCAATAAATCCGCGGTTTTTTGACTCAATCCAACCGAATTTAGTTTTGAAATAGCAATTTTCTTGGCATCAAACTTTGATATTTTTTGGTGGTGAATAAGACGAAAGGCCACATTTTCCCAGACACTAAGAGAATCAAATAGAGCACCGCCTTGAAATAAAAACCCAATTTTTTGCATCAATTCATCTTTTTGTTTTGAATTAAAAGATAAAATATTTTGACCATCAATATTTATAGAACCGGAACTAGGCTCAATAAGACCAGAAATTATTTTGATTAATACAGATTTACCACTGCCAGAACCCCCCAATATTACCAACGAGCTAGACTTATCAACACTTAGGTCAACTCCACTAAGAACCTCTTTTTTAGAAAAATTTTTGTGCAGGTTTTTGATTTCGATTTTAGCAGACATTAACTATTTTTTAGATTCTTCTAATTTTTTGTCGATCAATTTTTTTAAAGTAACATAATCAATATAACCTTCGGAAGCTTCGCCATTAACAAAAAAACTTGGCGTTGATTTTATGAAGAGGGACTTAGCAACTTCCATGCGATGTTTAAGAATTTTTTCTTGCAAGGATTTGTTGTTTACGCAAGCGCTAAATCTTTCTGAACTCATGCCGTCAAGTTTAAAAATCGATTCTAGTTTTTCGATAAATTTTTGATCAAAAGCCCAACTATCTTGAGTTCTAAACAAAATTTTTATCACACTATAATATTTTTCAGCCGAATTTTGTGGATTATCTTGAGCTTGACACTCAGCAAGCATGGCTCCAGCAAGGGCTGGGTGATTGAGTGGAAAATTACGAAAAATAAAAGCAACTTTACCAGAATCAAAATATTCGTTCTTGAGCTTTTCATATGACTCACGCACAAAAGTAGCGCAATGCGGACACGACAAAGAGGCGTATTCGATCATTATAACTGGAGCATTTTTATCGCCGATAACATAATCTTCGGGAAGAATTTTGAGTAGTTCACTGTTTTTTCGCAATTCATCTTGAGCTTTAGCGTCTTCAATTATGGCACTATTAACCGGATCTTGCGGATTTTGTTGGGGCTTGAGATCTTCGGCACTTTTGTTTGAGTATTTAAAAGATGTTTTAGTTTTATAATTGTTTACAACTAAAGCCCCAAAACCAATAAGAGCAACCACCGAAGCCAAAATAATAAGCTTTTTCTTAGCAAGTTTTTTCATAATTTTTGATGAGAAATTTATTAGAAAAATAAATTGAAAATGATGTCGCGAAGAATATTGTTGGCCCAAAATTAAATCAACAAATTTATGAATCCAATTTCAGTTTTTATTATTACCAAAAATGAAGAAGATCGAATCGCTACAATAATTTTGGCGTGCAAAGAAATTGCCGATGAAATTATAGTTATCGATTCTGGAAGTAGCGATAAAACCACTGCAATTGCTGAATCCTGTGGTGCCAAAGTAGTTTTTAACGAGTGGAAGGGTTATGGTTTGCAAAAAATTTTTGGCGAAAATTTATGTCGAAATAATTGGGTTTTAAACATCGATGCTGATGAAGAAATTTCTCATGAACTTACTCAAGAAATTAAATCCACTTTTAATCAACCAATTGCAGAAAATATCGCCGGTTTTAAGGTTAAAATCGTCAATAAATTTCGTTTTGAAAAACACCCCAAAAAATTAGCTTATTTTTACAATCAACTCAGACTTTACCGCAAAGATTTAGCTGGTTTTAAAGATAGCTCAGTTCATGATTCTGTAGTGGTTAGGAATAAAAATAATTCTAAAATTCTTCAACTAAAAAATATTATTTTTCATCAATCTTTTCGGGATTTTAAACATTGGATTGATAAAATAAATTCATACTCATCTATGCAAGCACTTGATAGCTTTAATAAAGGTCGATGCCCATCATATTTTAAAGCATTATTTTCGCCATCGATGGCATTTTTAAAAGCTTATATAATACGTCGCTATTTTATTTATGGGATCGACGGCATTACTTACAGTTACTTATATGCCTTTTCAAGATTTGTTAAAATTATTAAAACTAGAGAATATTTTAGGGCGCAAGAGCTTCAAAAAAACAGCCATTAATCCATCACTAAATTTTGCGAATCATTGGTAAAATTTTCTTTGACTGTCAGTTTTTTAGACGAAGCTAAATGAAGCAAAGCGTCACCCTTATTGACCAATGGCATCATTGTCAGGCCAATAACTAACCCGTCATCGCCAGCAATAATATCAAACTTATTTTCGCCAAAAGGATTCGAAATCGTACCAAGAATTTGGGATTTTTTAATTTTGTCACCCAATTTTACATTTGCCAAAAAAATTCCACTTTGAGAAGCTCTAATCCAAGAACTAGATCGCGCTAAAAAAATTTGATTTTTGTTTTTAAACTCTAATTTTGATGGAATTTTTGAAATCATGCCGATTTTTTTCATGACATTAAAAATTCCTCTGAGACCAATTTTGACAGCTTCTTGATCAAACCTCAAAATTTCACCAGCTTCATAAACTATAATTGGAATATTGGCTTGGGAACCGGCGTTTCGAAGAGAGCCATCGCGAAGATTTGAATTAACTATGGCCGGCGCGTTAAAAACTTTTGCCAACTCGAGATCAACATTATTTTCCATATCAGTTCTAATTTGTGGAAAATTAATACGATGTAAAGAACCGCTATGTATATCAATACCAAAATCTGATTTTAAAACAATTTCTTGCATAAATTTATAAGCAAGTTGCGATGCCAAAGAACCATTTTTAATACCCGGAAAACAACGATTTAAATCACGTCGATCTGGCAAATATCGCGAATGGTCGTTAAAGCCAAAAATATTGACAATCGGGATGGCAATAAGCTTACCCGCCATAGTTTTTATATCGATCAAGTCGAGTAAAGTCCTAACTATTTCGATACCATTAATTTCGTCGCCATGAATAGTTGAACAAATAAAAATGGTGGGGCCATCTTTTTTGCCGGAAACAACTTCGATTGGCATTTTCAGATCAGTAAAATCGTGCATTCTACCCATATCGAGATTAATCCGGTAGCGCTTACCTTTTTCGATTTTAATACCGTTTATGAAGTCTGATTTAGATTTTTTTATTAACACTTAAATTTATTGATCTAATTGAAATTTTTTAGGGATTAAAATTTTTTTTTGGGTTTGGCTAAGGCAAAAGATAAAATTTTATAGCATAATTTAGCGGTCAAAAAATCACATGAGTGAAGGCTTTTAACCGGCGCCAACTCAACAACATCGGCTCCAACAAAATTACAAATTTTTGAAGCTTCTTTGATAATATTAATTGCATCATACCACAAAAGACCGCCCGGCTCTGGGGTTCCGGTAGCTTGCATAATTCCCGAATCAAAACCATCAATATCAAAAGTTAAAAAAACATTGCGACCTTTAAGAGGTGCCACGATTTTTTTATAATCCCACTCATGCTTATCCTTGGCAAAATGAATAGTGATGCGCTTTGAATTATTTTCGAGATAAGGAATTTCCGAAGCCGAAATATTGCGAATACCGCATGAAATTAGCGTTGAAATTGGGTGATCCATTACTCTTCGAAGCGCCGAAGCATGAGAAAAATGTTCACCGTCGTAGCCATCTCGTAAATCAGCGTGGGCATCAAAATGTAAAATCGCCAAATCAGGATATTTTTTTACGAAGGGACGAATTGAACCGGCAGTTATAGAATGCTCGCCACCAAGAATTAACGGGAATTTATCGGCGTCAATTAACGCCTCAGTAATATTTTCGAGCTGGTCAAGAGATTTAGCGACTGAGTTATAATCAATTTTCGGCGCTTTCATTGTGGCGACACCATATTGCCTGAATGGTTCACACCAAAATTCTTCATCAAATAATTCGGCTTGATGCGAAGCTTTGATAATAGCTTGCGGACCATTTTTAGTTCCACCACCGTAACTAACTGATTTTTCAAGACCGAAGGGCACAACCACAACTTTAGCGTCTTGGGGTGAATTTAGATAACTCTCTTCAATACCAAGAAAACCATTTTTTTGCGCAACAAAATCAAATGAATTAAATAATTTTTTTTGGGATTTGGTAGCTATCGAACCCAATGTTTTTTTTGAAGTTTTTAAAGATAATTTTTTTTTGTTTGTCATAAGTTTTATGATAAAATATTGGTCGGGGTGACTGGATTTGAACCAGCGACCACAAGACCCCCAGCCTTGTGCGCTACCAGGCTGCGCTACACCCCGAAATTTTTAATTTAATTTAAGAAAAGGACTAATATGATTAAGCAATTTTAATGCGCCTTAAGCTTATTGAGAGCAATAACAAAATCAAGTTCATAAATTGAAATTTACCATGATAAAAAATTCCAATAATTCACCTAAAAATAATTTTAATCCCAAAATTTTAGAAATTTTACGATGCCCGCAATCAAAATCTAAATTAGTTTACGACTCAAAAGATCAAAAACTAATAAGTTTAGAATCAAAATTGTCTTATCCAATTATTGACGGCATAGCGATTATGTTGATTGACAAAGCTCGTAAACTAGATTAGATTTTTAAAATAATTTAAATCCCAAATATTCCTCATGCCCCAAAAATTCCAAACTTTAAAGAAAAGCAAAAAATTTTCAAAATCATCCCAAAAATGGCTTTTACGCCAAGTGAATGACCCATTTGTTGAAAGAGCAAAAATTGAGGGCTGGAGATCTAGAGCAACATTCAAAATCATCGAGATTGATAAAAAATTTAATCTATTCAAAAAAAATAAAATTGTGGTTGATTTGGGATGCGCCCCCGGTGGATGGAGCCAATATTGCGTCGAAAAAGTTGGCATGGGAAACATTGTGGCTATTGATTTACTCGAAATTCCTCCAATTGCGGGAGTTAATTTTTTACAACTTGATTTTTTAGAAAAAGATGCCGACGAGAAAATTATTAACGAATTAAAAAAAATTAAATTTAATAAAAATGGTCATTGCGATTTAGTTTTAAGCGATATGGCCTCAAACACTACTGGTGACCATAATACTGACCATTTAAGAATTATTGATTTATTGGAACAATCGCTAAAACTCGCTAACAAAATTTTAAAAAACAACGGAAGCTTTGTAGGAAAAATCTTCCAAGGTGGTAGTTCAGAGGGAGTTTTAAAATTACTTAGAGAAAATTTTACTAAAGTTAAATATTTTAAACCCGATTCATCACGAAAAGATTCATCTGAAACCTATTTAGTTGCTCAAGGATTTAAAGCTAAAAATACTGATAATTTAAGTCCAAAATAAATTTATATGGTGCCATTGCATTTTATTTTTCGTGTCAATAAAATATAAAAAATTCTCTTAAAAAAATTCTCGTTATTAGCTTAATATTTTAAAAATTTTTACAGTTTTAATATTTCATTGAAACTGGGATTATTTTATTTTTATCACTGCTTAATAACCAATTAACAATCCTAAACCCATTATACAATGCCTAGAGTATCAGTAATCGCCAAAACATATGCTAAAACTTTATTTCTAGCATCAAAAAACAACAACTCAATCGACAAAATCTCCGAAGAACTCGAAGTTTTTAGAAAAAACTTTAGCAACAGTTTTGCGCAGGAATTAAAAAACCCAGTAATTTCAAAAAATGACATGATCAAAATTATTAATGAGGTCACTTCAAGATTCAAATTAGGCAACCTAACCTCCAATTTCTTTGCTTCAATTGTCAAAAATCGTCGCCTGAATCTTTTTCCAGAAATCCACGAAGAATTTAACAGAATGGCTCGCGATTATAAAAAAATTCTTGAGGTTGAGGTTGTTTCTACTGTAGGTTTAAACATAGAAAATATTAAAATTCTTCTTGAAAAATCCTATCCCGATAAAAAAATTCTTTTAAAACATACTCTATCTCCAAAAATTCTTGGTGGCTTGCAAATTAAAATCGGTTCAAAAGTTATTGATGCTAGCCTCAAAAATCATTTAGAGCAAATTCAAAAAGAGTGTCTATCGGCAATAAATTAATCATCCAAAAGCCTTCTTGCATTTACAAATTTTGTTCCTAAAATGCCGGCCAAATTTTACAAAATTTACTCCACTACAAAACAATCAAATCAATCAATTAACAAAATAAAAACTAAATATGGAATTTAAAGTCGAAGAGTTTTCGAGTATTTTACAAAAAACAATTGAAAATTTTCACTCTTCCGCAGAACTAAAAGAGGTTGGCGAAGTTATTAAAGTTGGCGATGGAATCGCCAAAGTATACGGACTTGATAATGTTCAAGCTGGTGAATTAGTTGAGTTTGAAGGGGGGGTCAAGGGAATGGCTCTTAACCTTGAATCAGATAACGTTGGAATAGTTATTTTTGGCGATTCACAAAAGATCAAAGAAGGTTCTAGCGTTAAAAGAACCGGCAAAATCGTTGAAGTCCCAGTTGGAAAAGGTTTATTAGGAAGGGTAGTCGATGCCCTTGGTAATCCGATTGACGGAAAAGGACCAATCCTAGCCTCTGAATATCGCCGAGTCGAAGTTAAAGCCCCAGGAATTATTGCTCGTCAATCAGTTTCGGAGCCGATGCAAACTGGAATTAAAGCGATTGATAGCCTTATTCCAGTCGGTCGTGGTCAAAGGGAGCTAATTATTGGCGATCGCCAAACTGGCAAAACTGCTATCGTAATCGATACCTTTATTAATCAAGCATCTGCCCACAATGAAAACGATGAAAGCAAAAAACTTTATTGTATTTATGTGGCAATTGGTCAAAAAAGATCAACAGTTGCGCAAATCGTCAAAACTCTTGAAGACGCTGGCGCCATGAAATACTCGGTGGTTGTTTCAGCAACCGCATCAGAAGCTTCAGCTCTTCAGTTTTTTGCTCCATATACGGGTTGCACGATTGGAGAATATTTCAGAGACAATGGAATGCATGCACTTGTTGCCTACGACGATCTCAGTAAACACGCGGTTGCATATCGAGAAATGTCTCTACTTCTTCGTCGTCCACCAGGTCGTGAGGCTTATCCGGGAGATGTATTTTACATACATTCGCGCCTCTTAGAGCGAGCAGCTAAAATGTCAAAAGAGATGGGTGGTGGCTCATTAACTGCACTTCCAATCATTGAAACTCAAGCGGGCGATGTGTCGGCGTACATTCCAACAAATGTAATTTCCATAACTGATGGGCAAATATTTCTAGAAACTGAATTATTTTATAAAGGCATAAAGCCGGCAGTGAATGTTGGTTTATCAGTTTCTCGCGTGGGCTCGGCTGCTCAAACTAAAGCTATGAAGCAAGTCGCTGGAACAATAAAACTTGATCTTGCGCAGTTTCGAGAGCTTGAAGCATTCGCTCAATTTGGCTCGGATCTTGATACAGCAACACAAAAACTTCTTGATAAGGGTCGAAAACTTACAGAACTTCTCAAACAAAACCAATATTCTCCAATGGGCTTTGAAGAACAAGTCGTCTCAATTTATTCTGGAGTAAAAGGCTATCTCGATAAAATTACCTCAAAAGAGGTTACAAAATTTGAAGCCGAGCTAATGAGAAAAATCAAAGCTTCTAAGCCTGAAATTCTTGCCTCAATTAAAAAAGAGCAAAAAATTACCGATGAAACCGAAACTAATCTTAAGAAGATTATTGAAGAGTTTGTTGCAACTTTCATCAATCATTCACCCTCAAACCACGTTGATCACGTTGGACTGAATGATAGGCTCAAGCACGAATCAAAATAAACAAAATAATTTTATTACAACTAGCTAATTCAAATTATCTGTTGTCATCAAAAATAATATGGCAAATTTAAAAACTCTTAAAACTAGAATTAAATCAGTTAAGTCTACGCAAAAAATGACCAAAGCCATGAAGATGGTTGCAGCGTCGCGTTTAAAAAAAGCAAAGCACCTCGTTGAAGTATCAAGACCATATGCTGAAAAAATTCGTGAAATGACCTCTGATCTCGCTTCAAATATATCTGTTCGAGGTGGTCTAAATGATAAATTTCCTCTTCTAACCGGAAAAGGCAGTAACGAAAAACACCTTCTGATAGTAATATCATCAGACAGAGGTTTGTGCGGGGGGCTCAATAGTTCAACTGTTAAATTTGCAAAAAACAAAATTAATGACTTAATTTCGCAAGGAAGAGATGTTAAAATTCTTTGTATCGGCAAAAAAGCCTTCGAACAATTAAAGGGAATTTACGGCAAGAAAATAATTGAATGCGTTAATGGAATTTTTAGGAATAATATCAATATTGATATCGCCGAAAGCCTTAGCAATAAAATAATAAACTTATTCGACAACAATGAATTTGATGTCTGCGAGGTTATTTATAGCAAATTTAAATCAGCGATATCGCAAGAACAAGTTTGTAATCAAATTATTCCTGCACCAATAAGCTATAACCCAAACTTATCAAACCTTGAATCGCCAATAAACTATGAACCAAGCGAAGAAGCAGTTCTTCAAGAACTTTTACCTCGCAACATTACCATACAGATATATAATCAATTACTTGAAAATAGCGCATCTGAACAAGGCGCCAGAATGTCTGCAATGGAATCCGCTAGTAATAATGCTGGCAAAATGATTAAAAATCTAACACTTGTATACAACCGCACGAGGCAAGCTAATATCACTAAAGAGTTAATTGATATTATATCTGGGGCCAACACCGTCTAGGTTAGCAAATGAATTTGTCACCAAAAATAATCTCCCAAAGATCAATTAACTTTTCACAAGACAACTATTGGGTTAACATCGATAAACCTATTAACTACTCATCAGCAAAAGTCGTAAGTATAATCAAAAGAATTACCAAAGCTAAAAAAGTTGGTCACGGAGGAACCCTCGATCCTTTTGCAACTGGAGTTCTTCCAATTGCCGTAAACAAGTGCACCAAACAAAGTAATGAGATTATGAATTATTCAAAAAAATATTTTGTAGAAATAAATTTTGGAGAGTTTCGTGATACAGATGACACTTCAGGAAAAATCGTACAAACATCTAAAAACAGGGTAAATTTGTCAAAATTCGCAGAAAGTTTAACAAGTTTTTTAGGTAAAATAAAGCAACAGCCATCTAAATTTTCGGCTATCAAAATTAACGGTGTGCGCTCATACAAACTAGCCAGAGAGGGAAAAGACTTTGAAATGCCGTGGCGAGAAGTATTTATAAAATCAATCAAAGTTTTAAAATTTTCGAATGACTCATGCGAGCTAGAATTTGAGTGCTCAAAAGGGACTTATATTCGAACACTTGTTCACGATATTTGTATAAAAAATAATATCTGTGGATATGTAGAAAATTTAAAAAGATTGGAGGTTGGGGCGTTTAAAATTCACCAAACAATTTCGCTTGACGATTTAAAAAACTCAATTATGTTTGGCCAGTCTTATAAAGATGGCTCACTTCTAGATTTACATTAGATGTAAAAACACTACAAAATATGATGATTTGAGTTAATGTTAGCAACCAGCTTGAGTTATCGATTCAGGCACAAATTAATTAAAAAATGCTGTTCAATACCAAAACTAAAAAACAAATAGTAAAAGACTTTGCTACGTCCAAAAATGACACCGGTTCAGTTGAAGTTCAATGCGCGGTTCTTACTAAAAAAATTGATAATCTCACTGAACATTTAAAAAATCATAAAAAAGATCACTCTTCCAGAAGAGGTCTGCTTATTTTGGTTGGCAAAAGAAGAAGACTCCTTGATTACCTGAAAAATATTTCAAATCAACGCTACGAAGATCTTATCAAAAAACTTGATATTAGAAAATAGTATTAAAAATATTTTTCAAAACAGATTCGCATAATTGCAAGACCAAGCAAATCTTCAATTCCCAATCTGCAATTTGTTGCATAAAGTGACTAAGCAATTATTCACATCCCTTAAAAACTTAAAAAGATGAAAATATGTTCAATGTTACAAAAAAAGACATTAATTGGAATGGCAAAAACCTATCAATTGAAACTGGCAAAATAGCTCGCCAAGCTAACGGCTCGGTTATAGTTAAATACGGCAATACCACTGTCCTTTGTGCGGTAACCATGGCCCATAAAGCTGTCGATGGAGCAGATTTTTTTCCACTCACTGTAAATTACTTAGAAAAATCATATGCTGCTGGAAAAATCCCTGGGGGCTTTTTCAAACGAGAAACTAAGCCATCTGACTCAGCAACCCTAGTAGCAAGACTTATAGATAGACCTATTCGTCCAATGTTCCCAACAAACTTTTACAACGAAGTAAATGTGGTTTGTACTGTATTATCTTACGATCCTTCGTGTAACCCCGATATTCCTGCCTTAATTGGCTCTTCTGCTGCGTTAGCAATTTCCGAAGCTCCTTTTGAGATGATTGTTGCCGGAGCAAGAGTTGGATACATCAACAACGAGTTTGTACTTAATCCAAGTAACGAAGAATTAAAAAACAGTTCACTTGATTTGGTGGTTGCCGGAACTACTAGTTCAGTTTTAATGGTTGAATCCGAGGCAAAAGAACTGTCCGAACAGAAAATGCTTGAAGCCGTTAGTTTTGGGCATAGCGCATTCCAACCAATTATAAAATTAATTGAAGATTTGGTAAAAGAATGTGGGAAACAAAAAATTCAAATACCTCAAAACAATAATGATAACCTTAAAAATGATATTAAAAACTTTATTGGTGATAGACTAATTAAAGCTTATAAAAAACTCGAAAAACAAGCCCGTTCAAGTGACTTGGAACAAATTTTTAGCGATATTAAATCGCGCTTTGTTAATCCTGAAAACAGTATTGACGACAACAAAATAAAATCGATTTTCAAAACATTATCCCAAGAAATCGTTAGAAATGACGTTTTAGATAACGGTACCAGAATTGACGGTCGCTCAACCACTCAAATCCGACCAATTGAAATTGAGATTGGCGTTCTTCCGCAAGTTCATGGCTCAGCTTTATTTACTCGAGGCGAAACCCAAGCTTTGGTTGTTTCAACACTTGGCGCTGGCGGTAAAGATAAACAATTAATCGAATCACTAGATGCTGGATTAAGCGAAGAATCATTCATGCTTCATTACAACTTCCCGCCATATTCAGTTGGTGAAGTTGGTCAATTAAAATCTCCAGGAAGAAGAGAAATCGGCCACGGAAAATTAGCTTGGAGAGCCATAAATCCTGTTTATCCTAGCAATGAAAAATTTTCATACACTACTAGAATTGTCTCTGAGATTACCGAATCAAACGGCTCATCTTCAATGGCAACAGTGTGCGGTACTTCGCTGGCCCTTATGGATTCTGGGGTTCCAATCAAAGCTCCGGTTTCAGGAATTGCTATGGGTTTAATAAAAGAAGGTGAAAAATTCGTTATTTTATCCGACATTATGGGTGACGAAGATCATCTTGGCGATATGGATTTTAAAGTGGCCGGAACCCGAGAAGGTATCACCGCTCTCCAAATGGATATCAAGATCAATGGCATAACAACCGAAATTATGCAAAAAGCCCTCGAGCAAGCATACGAAGGGAGGATTCACATTCTTAACAAAATGGATGCCGTTATTAATTCGCCTCGCACCGAACTCAACAACAATGTTCCAAAAGTCGAAACTATAACCATTCCTCAAAAGAAAATTCGTGAAGTTATTGGTTCGAGAGGGGCTGTAATCAAAGAAATTTGCGCAGTTTCGGGAGCGATTGTTGATATTGAAGATAGCGGAATCGTTAAAATCTCGTCAAACAGCTCTGATTCAATCAAAAAAGCCTTGAGCATGATTAATGAAATCACTTTTGAACCAGAAATTGGTGATATCTATGAAGGCCCAGTTGTAAAGGTCATAGATGCCGGGGCTTTTGTTAGCATTTCTCCAAATCGTGATGGCTTTGTTCATATTTCTGAATTGGCAGAATATAGAATAGAATTTGTCGAAGACGTCATTAACGAAGGCGATATCGTTAAAGTAAAAGTGATCGGATTTGACAAAAAAGGACGCCCTAAACTCAGCTATCGTTGCGTTGATCAAATTACTGGAGAGGATATTTCTGATAAGATTTCTAACAAACCTAATATCGTCGATGAAAGAGAGTTTTCTTCTCGTGGTGACGATTCTCGCGACCGAGATGATCGTCGTGACAAAAGAAGAAATGACGATAGAAGGGGTGACGACAGAAGAGATCGTCGTGATAACCGCGATAGAGGCGACAGAGACGATCGTCGTGATAACCGCGATAGAGGTGATAGAGATGATTCTTCTAAAAAAAGAAGAGGTTTCTTTAGTTAGTTCTCAACTGGAATTGCCTTAAAACACCTAATTGGGGGGGGTTGCCCCCCCAATATCCAAAACAAAAAATGCCAAAAAAAACTAATCATCAAAAAAATTACAACACCACTTTTCAAAATATCCTTACCTTATTTTTAACCTCTGCAGTCGCCATAATTTGCACTGTGCTTTATTTTAAGGTTGATGGCGATGTCAATATAAAAAACCTCACCAACTCATTTTTAATCGGAATTATTGCTCAATTAATTGACGGCGCAATCGGCATGGCTTATGGCCTCACAGCTACAACATTTTTATTGAGCCAAGGAGTTTCTCCAATAGTTGCTTCTAGCTCCATTCACATTGCCGAAGTTTTTACAACTGGCGCCTCAGGATTAAGCCATTGGCGACTCAACAATATTGACAAAAAACTGTTCCTAAACCTAATTTTTCCTGGAATTATCGGTGGTCTGGTCGGCGTATTCATATTAACAAATATAGACGGTAAAATTTTAAAACCTTGGATTTCAATTTATCTGGCATTAATGGGAATATTTATAATTTTTAAAGCTTTAAAAAAACGGGTTTTTATCAATAAAATTAACGCCAAAAAAATTACCCCATTGGCACTCGCAGGTGGCATAATAGATGCTATTGGGGGAGGTGGCTGGGGGCCGGTTGTTACCACAACGCTATTGTCCCGCGGTCACGAACCTAAAAAAACTATTGGCTCTGTTAATTCGGCAGAATTTTTTATTACTACCTCAACGGGATTTTCTTTTGCAATTTTTGTTGGCATTAACGAACCAGAAATAATTGCTGGCCTCATATTGGGAGGAATAATTAGCGCGCCATTTGCGGCCAAAATTACCACCAGACTACCAACTTCACTTTTAATGATTATTGTTGGCACCGTTATTGCCAGTCTTAGCGTTATAACAATATTAAAAAATTTCGGACTTTTTTAGACCTTCAAGATTGACATAGTTGGAGGGTTAATTTAAGATTTTTTAAAAATTTAAAATGGCGATTGAACAAAAAATCCTTTACAACTTGATTCTACAAAACTTTCCTAACGCAACAATAAAAGTTGTTGATACCGTAGGCGACAAAGACCATTATCGTATTGAAATAATTGACCAACAATTTGCCAATTTAAACAAAATTCAACAACATAAAATTGTTCACAAAGCGCTTGATAATGTTTTGCATAAACAACTTCACGCTATCGAACTAAAAACTTCATCCCAATAATTATGCGCAATATAAATCAAGAAATCTCTAACACCGTTGAACAAAATCCCGTAGTCTTATTCATGAAAGGAACCAAAGATTTTCCTCAATGCGGTTTTTCGGCAGTGGTGGTTCAAATTTTAAGAAATCTTAAGGTTAATTTTATTGACATTAACGTCTTGGCCGACCCAGAAATTAGACAAGGAATTAAAGAATTTTCTGATTGGCCAACCATTCCTCAACTTTATATAAAAGGTGAATTTATCGGCGGTTGTGACATAGTTAAAGAAATGTTTCAAAGCGGAGAGTTACAAACCTTTCTCAAGGAAAAACAAATAACTTTATAACAAAATTTAGCGCGTTGATCGTTAAAACTAAAAACTCAAAAATTTTATAAATGGATTACGCAATCGAAATTAGTGATTTAGAAAAAACTTATCACAAAAAAAACCACTCAAGTTCAAAAGTCGCGCTAAAATCGATAAATCTAAAAATAAAAAAAGGGTCATTTTTTGGTTTATTGGGCCCGAATGGCGCCGGCAAATCGACCATTATCAATATTCTGGCTGGGTTAGTTAAAAAAACCTCTGGCAAGGTTAAAATTGGTGGCATCGATATAGATGAAAATCAACAAGCCACTAAATTCAAAATTGGCATAGTTCCCCAAGAACTCATAATCGATCCGTTTTTTAATGTTTATGAAACTCTTGAAATTTATGCCGGATATTTTGGCATAAAAAAAGCCTTGAGGCGCACCGATGAAATAATCGAAGCCCTTGGATTAAAAGATAAATCTAAAGCAACACCCAGAAGTCTCTCGGGTGGAATGCGTCGACGCTTATTGGTAGCAAAGGCTCTAGTTCACAACCCCGAAATTTTAGTATTAGACGAGCCAACCGCTGGGGTTGATGTCGAGCTTCGTAATCAACTTTGGAATTATGTCAAAAAACTTAATAATAACGGCACGACAATCTTATTGACCACCCATTATCTTGAAGAAGCTGAACAGTTGTGCGACCAAATAGCAGTTATTGACAAAGGTCAATTAATTGCCAATGACTCTAAAGAGAATTTGATGAAAGTTCTTTCAAATAAAGAAATTATTATTACCTCTGGCGCAAATGTTAGCGCCAACTTATTTACAAAAATCCCAGAGATTAATATTAAAAACTTAACCGCAAATAAAATTTCAATCACCTTTGATCCAGCCAAAATCCACGTCGAAAAAATCCTTGAAGAAGTTTATAATTCCAAAATTCAAATCACCGACATCGTAACTCAACAACCAGATTTAGAAGAAATTTTCAAACATCTTATCGCCAAAACATGAAAGATCTTATTTCGATTGACCAACTAAAAATAGATCAAATTGAAAAAATTTTCGATTTAGCAAATCTTTACTTTAACAATCCGCATCAACAACACCATGATCTCGACGGCAAATTACTAATTAACTTTTTTTTCGAAAACTCGACTCGAACCAGAATGTCTTTTGAAATTGCTGGCAAAAAAATGGGTGCCAAGGTCGTTAATCTGGATATCTCTTTATCATCGTTAAAAAAGGGTGAATCAATAATTGATACCACTCAAACCATTAATGCTATGCAACCCGACTTTGTTGCAATTCGCCATAATTCAAGTGGGATCGTAGAATTATTAAAAAAATACATTAATTGCTCACTAATTAATGCCGGAGATGGCACCAATGAACATCCATCACAAGCATTGCTGGACTGCTTCATCATCAAGAAGCATAAGCATCATTTACAAAATCTTAAGATTGCAATTTGTGGCGATGTTTTACACTCGCGTGTAGCTCGTTCTAATATCAAACTATTATCTAAATATGGTTGCAAAATAAACATAATAACTCCCGCTA
Organism: Pseudomonadota bacterium; assembly: GCA_009925685.1. Classification (GTDB taxonomy): domain Bacteria; phylum Pseudomonadota; class Alphaproteobacteria; order Rickettsiales; family UBA1997; genus CAILUF01. The sequence goes on along the minus strand of RFYG01000003.1, from coordinate 20,243 downwards.
CTCTAGTGCCTCATGATTTTAGAGAGTGGTTAAAAATTAATTGGAATATTGAAGTTTTTAATGAACTAGGAAAAGGCCTTAATAATGCTGATGTGGTAATGTTACTTAGAATCCAACAAGAAAGAATGAGTGGATCATTCATTCCATCTCCTCAAGAATATTTCAAACTTTACGGACTAAGTCATGAAAAACTTAAAGTCACCAACAACGCTCTGGTCATGCATCCAGGGCCAATAAATCGTGGTGTTGAAATTTCTTCAAAACTCGCTGATGATCTTGAAAAATCTGTGATTTTAAAACAAGTTTCAGCTGGGGTCGCAATAAGGCAAGCGCTCTTAAAATTCTTGACTGATTAGCTATAAATATCTTGAAGCTAAAAAAGCCATAATTAAGATTTCAAAAAACAAATTTTTTCCAATGATCACTCCCTTTACATACGTTCGCATTGCAATGATTTACAGCTCCACAGCTTTATCATTAATTGTTATTATGCTTGTCTTAAAAATTATTACCGTTGATGAACTTATCGCTATTCTTGGTCTAGAACAAAGAAGCAATGAGGCTCAAGCACTAAAGTTGGTTATTAGTCGTATCCAAGAAATGTCGGTAAATATTTTAGAAATTTTATCTAAACTCCTCAATAACCTATTTTCATGGGCTGGCGTCGATGTTGATTTAACAAAAATTAAAATTGATACCAACTCGCCGACAACAATTCCAAATCCTAGCACTCAAAATCATAATAACGGCACAACGCCATAAATTTAATTCTAGTGTTTTTGCCATTAATTAATCTTATTAGATTACTAACTCTTTTAATTTCACTTCTTCCACTTCTATTAATTAATAAAACCAAGGCTATCTATTTTTTTTTAAATAGCGCAGGGCCATCCTTCATAAAATTAGGTCAATTATTATCGGTAAGAGCTGATTTGGTTGGATCTACAATAGCCAGCGCTCTATCAAAATTCCAAGATAAAATTGAGCCCTTTTGCCCAAAAAAATTAACAACAATTATTGATCAAGAATTGGGTGCAGATTTTGATAAAATCTTCAAAGACTTTAATTTTATTCCAATCGCATCAGCCTCAATTGCTCAGGTTCACAAAGCTCAATTACAAAATGGACAATTAGTAGCAGTAAAAATACTGCGCCCAAATATCCAAAAAACCATGATGCGCGATATTGCAACCCTAAAACTTTTAATAAAAATCGTGAATCCATTTTCTGATTTTTTAGGCAAAACCCTTCGCGATATTGCCGATTTATTAAAACAAACTGCTCGTTATGAACTAGATTTGCTTCACGAAGGAGCCAATGGCTCAAAACTCAAAGAAGATTTAGAAGGAATAAAAGGGTTTTATGTGCCACAAATTTTTTGGCAACATTCGACCAACAAAATATTGGTTAGCGAATGGATTGATGGAATTCCATTTTCTAATAAAGAAGCAATTCACGACTCACCTTTTGACAAAAAAACTATCGCCGAAAACCTTGTCTTGTCTTATTTTCAACAAGTTTACGTTCATGGTTTTTTTCATGCCGACATGCATCCGGGTAATTTATTTTTAATGAATAATGGCAATATTGCCGTGGTTGATTTTGGAATAATGGGCAAAATTGATAAAAAAACGCGCATTGCGGTTGCCGAGGTTTTGATTGGTTTTTTACACAAAAACTATCAACGAGTTGCTGAAATTCATGTTGAGGTGGGTTTTGTTCCGAGCGATACCAATATCGATGATCTTGCTTTATCATGTCGAAAAATTGGAGAAATGATTGTTGGAATCGATGTCAAAGATATTTCGATTGCCAAGCTACTCACCGCTCTAATTGAAATGTCGAGAAATTACCACATGGAAACCAAACCGGAATTGCTTTTGTTGCAAAAAACTCTTCTTTTAGTTGAAGGTGTTGGCGTTACCCTTGACCCAAATCTTAATATTTGGGATCTTGCTAGGCCATGGGTCAAAGATTGGGCTAAAACTAACATTGGTTTTGACGCCAAAATTCGTGACACGGTGATGGATATTTTGAAGTTAGTTAAGGATTTTATTAATAAACAAAACTTATTATAAAAATATTTCTGATAAGTTTTGGTATAAATATAAATTCATTAAAAACATCGCAAACTAAAACCCAAACCACTTATCTTCATCTTGGAAAGTAATCGGCTCGCCAAATCTCACTAAAATATATTTATTTTTATAAAGATTTTTTGAAACAAAAATTCTGTCCGATTGACGGTAACAGGCTCCGAAAAGTTTGTAAGCCTCGTCATGACTGAGAAAAGCACGATGGGTTCCGAGCATTTCGTATAATCTTTGCGCCTCTTCAGTGTGTTTGGGCTCAATAAAGCAGGCCCCTTGACATGAAGTTAAAAATATCAAAATAACAAAAATTTTAATCTTTGATAGCAACATGAATTGCACAAACTCCGAAAGTTAAATTTTCAAATTTCACACGGGAAAATCCGGCATTTTCGATCATTTTCTGGAAAGTTTTTTGATCGGGAAATTTACGAATACTTTCAACTAAATATTGATATGATTCACCATCTTTTAATATAACTTCACCGATTTTTGGAATGATTTTGAACGAATAAATATCATAAATTTTTTGTAAAAAAATATCATCGACCTTTGAAAACTCTAAGCATAAAAACATTCCGCCCTTTTTTAAAACACGCCTAGCCTCTAAAAGACCTTTTTCGATGTTAGTAAAATTACGAATACCAAAAGCAATCGTGTAAACATCAAAAGATTCATTATCAAAGGGCAAATTCTCGCCATCGCATTCATTAAAATTTAATTTGGAAAACAAATTATTGTCGACAGCTCTATTTCGGCCGACCTCTAGCATTTGCGGGTTAATATCGGCGACTTCAATATGATAGTTTAGATGTTTTTCTTGAGCTAATTTGGCAATTCTAAAAGCTATGTCGCCGGTTCCAGAGGCAACATCAATCACTTGCATATTGTCAATAAAATCAATGTGATTTATCATTTTATTTTTCCAGAGCCGGTGCGTTCCCGCGCTCATTAAATCGTTCATTAAATCATATTTTTTGGCAACATTTGAAAAAATATTTTTTACTAAATTCGATTTTTGTTCGTAATTAACCTCTTTAAAACCGAAATGCGTTTTGTGATTTTCCATGTTTAAAACTAATGATTTTGATTTCAGTTTACCTTCAAATTTAATAGCGCATCAGCCTCGTCAAAACAAGGAACAAACACCTTTATTAATATTTAAAAATAATGAAATTTTCGATAAGAAAGTTATAAATTTAATTGATTATTTTTGCGAAGGCGACGTGATGATATTTAATCAAGTTAAGGTTATCAAGGCAAAATTGCGTGGCACAATTGAGCGCACAAAATCAACAATTGATTTTAATCTTGACCAAGAAATTGATGGAATTTGGCAAGCACTTTGTAGGCCGGCTAAAAAAATTAATGATCACGATAAAATAATTTTGGCAAAAAATTTTTTTTGCATTGTGGTCGAAAAAAAACTCGATGGTTTTATCAAAATCCAATTTTACTTAGACAACCGCATAATTAGTGGAAAAGAATTGCACGAAGTTCTTGAAATACATGGATCCACACCTCTTCCACCTTATATCAAGCGCGATGATTCTAAAAAAAATTACGATTCCAAAAATTATCAAACTCTTTATGCTAAAGATGGGGCAGGGGTTGCGGCCCCAACAGCTGGGCTTCATTTTAACGAAGAGATTTTTAAAAAAATTGTTGAAAAAAAGATGAAATGTGTGTTTTTAACATTGAATGTAGGGGCAGGGACCTTTCTGCCCGTTCGTGCTGAAACGCTCGATAAACATCAAATGCACTCCGAAAAATATGTTTTGTCCGCCGAAAATTGTGAGATTATTAACCACGCCAAAAAGCTTGGTAAAAAAATTATTGCGGTCGGCACAACAAGCTTGAGAGCTTTGGAGTCAAGCGTTGATAGTGATGGTTTTTTGCAACCACAAAATCGTACAACCGATATTTTTATTTACCCGCCTTACGATTTTAAAATTGTTGATGTTTTGATGACGAATTTTCACTTGCCAAAATCAACTTTATTTATGCTGGTTTGCGCTTTTGTGGGCTATGAGAATGCCTTTAAAATCTATCGCCACGCCATCGAACAACAATATCGCTTTTATTCTTATGGCGACACTTCTTTGCTGTTTAAAAGTAATCTCATCAACAAATAGGGTCAATTGCGCTAATTCGATAAGCCTAGAATTTGTTGGAAGTTGGGGATTTTGAAGCTACTTTTTTTCGTCAAAAATTATTTTCGCAACAACCGCCGGAAGTGCGATAATTGTGCCCGTGGTCGATGTGATGAGGGCAATAATTATTGCCGAATCCGGCGCCGTTGCACTGTCGCGGATGTTAATAATTTTGCTAAGCAACAGATAGGTGGCAAAAACAAAGCATCCGCTAAACAAAGCGATAAAAATTTTATTGAGGGTTTTTTTATCAAAAACTTCTTCGGCTGTTTCTTCGAATTTTTTCGAATCAATATTTGAGAGTTTTTTGGCTCTTTTGAAATCGAAAATCGTCTCGGCAATTTTTTGAATCAATGGAGGAAATAGAAACAAAGATGAGAGTATAATATAAAACCAATATTCATCGAGGTCTTTTCTAATCTCAAACATTGAAAGTGAAAAAATAATCAGCACTATGATTAGGTAATAACTACTCATATTAATTATCCAATTGAACATCCTAGCTTTGTGGTCGTGCAATTGATAGGCTTTTTCTACCGATATTTTATGAATTTCGGCATCCTTATCAATATCAAATTGCTTAGAAACGTTTGACTCAACCACATATAATTTATTATTCTTTATTTGCTCAATTCTTTCCTCAGATTGATCAGGAGCATTTGAATTAATATCAAAATGGTTAATATTGGCGTGGGTTTTCATAAGAGTGGTAATTAATTGGATGATTTTTTGCTTTCGATAAAATCGTCAATTGCAAAACGAGACCTTTCGGCAATTTCATCATCATTAAGAGCAGAGTTTTTGCCAGAACCTTCAACGCCATTTTTATTATAGGCATTATCCCACGGAGATCCCTTTTTATGCAATTTATTAACCAATTCTTCACCACTTCTTTCTCCGTATTTGTCTAGTACCGCGTTAATAATTCTTCTGGTTTTGATATCGCTATCTGGAATGATGGGGGCGTTATAATCAATATCGCCTTTTTCATCAAAAGTCACCACATATGAGTTGTCTATTTTGTTCCTATCGGCGGTTTTATCTTTAAAATAATAATAGATAGATGGAATAACGGGGCCATACTTCCAAGCCAAGATTGGCTCATCAAAAAGTCTTGGGTTTTCTTTGTTCAAAACCAAGTTCCAACCATATGCGATGTAGAGAAGTTTTTGTAGTTTTAGTGGGGTAATTTCTTTGTTGTAAATGAAAAAATATCGCAAAATATAATTTGCAACATGTGCGGGGGTGTATTTGGCGCGCTGGTTTGTCATAGATGTTAATAGTTATGATTAAATATTAGTTATATAAATTATTAACTTATTTTGATTTTACAAAGATTTTTATTTGATAATTTTATTTTTAGCAAAATTAATAATTAAAGCTCAATAAGTTATTTGGGTCAGAACTAACCTATACCCAATCGTTTATACTCTAGGTTAAATCCTTCATAAAGTGAAAACCACGAATATAAAAATCTTCACCATAATAAAGCGAATGTGATTTTTTGTTTTCAGTGTAAGAATCAAGAACAATTTTATCGCAACCCAATTTGCGAGCCTTGTTTTCAAGATAATTGAGTATTTTTTTGCCGACACCGAAATTGCGCTTATCGCCATCAACAACTAAGTTAGAAACCTGCAAATATTTTCCGCAATAAAGCATGCGCGAAATCCAAAAGCCCGATACAGCAATCATTTGATTATCATAAAAACCGGCTACCATTTTATAATCATTGCGCATTATCATTTCATCAATAGCTAACTCAAAGGCTTTATAATCAAGGTTTCGATACATTTGTTGAACCAAAAAATGAGTTTCGAGCATCGAATTTTTTGTTTCTAAATCTTTTATTATTAACTCCATCTTACAATTTTTTGAGTTGTTCTTCGAGTTTATAGGCCCATGAGCTAATAGTGCCGGCCCCAGTGCATAAAACCATATCACCTTGATTAATTTCATTTTTTAAAACTGAGGCCAAGTCGTTCTCGTGATTCAATTTTATAACTTTTGGATGACCAGTTTTTTTGATACCCTCAATTAAATAATCTTGAGTAATACCGTCAATTGGAGCTTGCGAAGCCGAATAAATATCGGTGACAATCACACAATCCGCATATTCAAAAGCGTGACAAAATTCATTAAACAAATCACGAACGCGTGTGTATTTGTGGGGCTGAAAAACACAAATTAGTTTGTTATTTTTAACCAAATTGCGCGCGCCTTTGAGGGTTGCTTTTATCTCGGTTGGATGATGACCATAATCATCAATAATGGTAACGCCATTATAGCTTCCGACTTTGGTGAAGCGCTGTTTGACGCCCGTAAAACTAGCTAAACCTTTTTTAATTTGCTCAGCGCCAAAATTAAAATATTTAGCGATGGCAACTGCAACTAAAGCATTGCTAGCGTTATGCTCACCATAGATTGGCATTTTTACACCGGCAATAATTTCGCCATTTTTAAAATGTATGTCAAAACTGATTCCATCGATGCTTACAAAGATATTTTTAGCGACAATATCGGCGGATTTTTTAATTGAATAACTAATTAAATTTTTATGACTAGAAATCAATTTGTTATAAATCTTCTCAACTTCAGGGCTATCAAGGCATAAAACGCACAAACCTTGCGCCGGAATTTGAGTGATATATTTCTCAAAGCAAGCTTTTTGTTTCTCAAAATCGCCACCATATCCAGCAAATTCGAGATGCTCTGGCTCAATATTGGTTACTGCGCCAATAAAACTCGGCAAGGCTATAAAACTTGCGTCCGACTCATCTGACTCAGCTACCAAATACTCTCCTTTACCGATTTTAGAATTACTTTGAAAATGATGAATTATTCCACCATTAATAACGGTTGGATCAAAATTATTTGACTCAAGCATCATCGCTACCATGCCCGTCGTGCTAGTTTTGCCGTGCGTTCCGGCAATGGTGATTCCTTTGTAATCTTGCATAATAATTGCCAATAATTGTGCGCGAGTAATGATTGGAATTTGCAACTCTTGGGCTTTTAATATCTCTGGGTTAGTAGTTTTGATGATAGATGTTTGAACCAACAGCGATACGCTCTCATCGATATTTTTTTCATCGTGGCCTACAAAATATTGCACGCCAACTTCTTTTAATTTTGGAGTTAAATAATTTTCTTTTAAATCTGAGCCCTGAACCGCGACATTCCATTTACGAAGAATAAATGCCAAAGCACTCATTCCAATACCGCCCAAACCAACAAAATGAACCTTTTGTTGTTTTTTTATATCACTAATATTCATGAAAATTTGAAAATTTACGCAAAAATAATCACCAACCAAAATCATTTTGCATTATTGAAAACACTCGTTCAAACTAGAAAAAAAATTTTATTTGTAAAATTAAAATTGATTTACTCAAAATTTTCTGAGCATTAATGGCCAATATTTCATCTCAAAATATCAACAATATTTTTACGACTTGGCAAAATCTAAATCCACATCCACAAACCGAACTAAATTTCAGCAATAATTATACACTTTTAGTAGCGGTGGTTTTATCGGCTCAAAGCACTGATATCGGCGTAAACAAGGCCACCAAAAATCTTTTTAAAGTTGTGGATACTCCGCAAAAAATGCTCGCGCTTGGCGAAGAAAAATTGAAAAAATATATTTCGACGATTGGGCTTTACAACAACAAGGCTAAAAACATTATAATTCTAAGCGAGCAATTAATTAAACTACATAATTCTCAAGTGCCGAGTGATTTTGAATCGCTCAAAAATCTAGCGGGAGTAGGGCAGAAAACCGCCAATGTAGTTTTGAATTGCGCTTTTGGTAAACCAACAATTGCGGTTGATACCCATGTTTTTCGCGTGGCCAATCGCCTTGGAATTGTTGACGAAACCAATCCCGAAAAAACCGAATTAGCGTTATTGAAAAAAATTCCAAAGAAATTTTTATTTCATGCACATCATTGGATGATTTTACACGGACGCTATATCTGCCAAGCCCGCAAGCCCAATTGCAAAAATTGCCAAATCGAAAAATTTTGTAAGTTTGATAAGAAAGTTTTTTGATTATTAATCGCGAATTTTAATAAATTTTTGAATTAAATTTAGTTTTTATTTTTTTCTTTTATTAGTCCGAATCTTACTTCTTCTTGGTAATAACCAACGCTTTCACAAACTTTTTGTGCTAAATTTAAAATATGGTTTGTACTTAAATTCGCTTCGATAAATTTATCTTTAGCAAACTCAAGCGGGGTTCTTAAATTATTTTTATCAAAGTAATTTTTTAATTCTCGATTTTTCATGACAGTTTCGAATTCGTCCGGAAGAATTTCCCATAGGAATCCGCACAATTCTCTTAAGAAATCTCGCCAATGCTTTAATTCAATACGCACATTGCCACCTTCAAAACTAATCCACATAGGCTTTCTATTTGAAAAATCATCCTCGCTTGTCAAATCAAAAATCTCATCCTCAATAACTATTTTTTTATAATTAGTTTTGGGATATTGCCAAATTTGTTTTGCCTCCAAAGCCAATATTTTTGCTCTTTCAACTATAGTTTTGTCATTCCAAATTTTATTTTCTTCAAGTCTAAAATTTAATTTTAATTTGCTAGTTTGAAAATCAATTTTATCTTTTTCTTCTTTCGGTAAATTGGATAAAACTTTATTTTGTCGAGAAGTTGTTAGCGTAAGATTTCCAATAGTATGCAAATATTTTTTGTGAATTTCTGCGTAATTTTCACCTAATTTTTGTTGCCAATCTCTGGTTAAATTTTGAGGCATAATATGCTCAATTTCCAAATCATCAATTTCAATTTTAAAGGCTGATTTGTAGTTCTCAATGGCACTTAATAAATAAAATTTATTTTTTGTTTTATAAACTTCTTTATTGATAAAAGCATTTTCAAAATCATCATCGGTTGGAAATTTTGTCGAACCACTTTTGCTTAATAAAATAAAATTAAAAATATCGAGATAATTTTCTTGCCAATCCTTCTCTTTCTTGATTTCCTTGGCCAGAGTTATAAAAAGTTTATTTAAACCCTGCGAGGTGTTGTCGACGAAATTTTTACGAAAGGCTAAACTTTCAATAGTTTTGATAATTTTTATAACATTTTCTTCAGATAAAATTCCTAAATCTAAATCGGTAAATATGTCAAGAAAATATGGAACCGCTACACTAAAATCAAGTTCACAAAACCTTTTAAGACAATTATTTATTTCAGTATTTTTATGTTTAGTAATTTGAAAAATTATGCTAAAAATTTTAGCATAATAAATTAAATCTTGCAGAATTTTTTCTTTATCTTGGGCAAAATTTTCTTTAACAAATTTTTTGAAATTTTCATAAACATCGTCACTTTTAATCCAAGATTTATTTTTAAAAATTAAATAATTTTGTACAAAAATTTCAAATTCATCTTCAACTAATTTTTCAATTTCTAACCAATATTTTTGATAAAATTGCTCTTGTTTTTCTGGCTCCAAATCCATGAGTATGTAATTACGAATCAAATCACTTGATTCCAAATCTACCCCAGTCGAATTAAGGCTTTCAAAGATTAATTGAGGATCATCAATGCCACGAACCAAATCAATCAAAATTATTTTTAATTTGCGAAAATAATTAAATAAATCTTGCGGGGCAATTTCACAATTGTGAATTTTTTCACTAAAAAAATTATAATTATTTATAATATTTGATGATATTTCTGATTTTTTTGCCTCCGAATCTTTAAATAAATTATTAAAAAAAACTTCATCTTGCTTATTGGGCTTAAGTCTTATTCTTCTAGCTTGATCCTTGGAATATTTATCAATTAAAAATTCTAATAATTGACTTTCCAAGCGATTTTCTTCCTCGCTTTTATCAATTTTATTTTTTAGAAAATTATGAAGCGATAATAAAAAAATAGAAATCGTTGTGAGTCGTTGTTGTCCATCAATAATTACATATTCTGCATAATTACTTACAATTCCTACAATTGTTCCTAAAAAATGATCTGGTCGCTGGGAATTAGCCAAAATCAACATGTCATCCCATAATTTCTGGCAATTTTTTTTAGTCCAAGAATAATCTCTTTGATAAACGGGAATAATAAATCTTTTATCCGACCCTTCCAGAAATTGATAAATTGGAATTTCTTTTACTTGCATATTTTTTTAATAAAAAATTTATTTTTGATTTAAAATTTTATTTTGCGTACGTAAATTTATTGCGCACCAATAATCGCGTCGTCGATTTGTAATTGCAATTTTTCGACCCCCATCCAACTATTGATTTCGATGGTTCCAATTACAGAGATTGGTTGAGAATTTTTTAGTTCTAGCAAAATCGGAGTTAGCTTTGACTGCTTGGCACGAAATAAAATAGCTGGAATTTGATTAGTAAAACCCAAAGAGTTTTTAGATGTTAAAACTAGGCTCAGATGCTCTTGATCTTTACCCACAAAATTAGCACGAATTTTATATAAATTTCGAAGCATAAATCGCGGACGCGGATTGCCAACTCCAAAAGGTTCAAGATTGGCAAGCTCTTTGATTAAATCAATGTTAAGTTGCTCTAAATCAAGCGCCAAATCATATTCGCAAAGGTTTTCTTGCAAGATTTCATCGACTTTTGTGGTAAGATTTTTGCAAAAAAACTGGTGTAAATCTTTTATTTTTGCTGATTCGACGCTAAAACCGCCCGCCATCGCATGTCCTCCGCCATCAAGTAAGAGGCCTTCAAGACGAGCTTTTAAAATTTCTTTTCCAAAATCAATGCCAGTGATTGAACGGCACGATCCCTTGGCTTTAGAGGTTTTTTTGTCAATCGTTAAGACGGCCACCGGTTTATTATAAATTTCTTTGAGCCTTGAAGCCATAATACCAATGATTCCTTGATGCCAAGCGTCAGAAACCGCAAAAATTATTGCATCATTTTTACTAAAATTATTCTGGGAACTTTCTAAATTTTCAATTGCTTGAGCCAAGGCTTGTGCCTCAAGGTTTTTGCGCTCTTGATTATGAAATTCGAGTTTTTGAGCAATCTCAAAAACCTCTGATTCATCATCACTTGATAAAATCTTGGCCCCCAAGGATGAGTTTCCAACTCGCCCACCGGCATTAATTCTGGGACCAATCACAAAACCTAATGTATAAGAATTGGGTGAATTTGATAAATTAGCATTATCGCAAATGGCGCGCAGGCCAATATTTTTGCGCTGTTGTAAAACCTTAAGGCCCGATGCCACAAAAGCTCGGTTTAGGCCTGTCAAAGGCATTACATCGCAAACCGTTCCAAGGGCCACTAGATCCATCATATCCAATAAATTTGGCTCACTAAAATTTACAAAAAAATTTTCTTCGCGCAAAGTTTTATTGATGGCGACGATGAACAAAAACGCCACCCCAACCGCGCATAAATTTTTATGCGGAAATTTTTCGTTGAGTAAATTTGGATTAATAATCGCAATCGCTTCAGGCTTTTCAATAACCCCAAGATGATGATCGATCACAACGATTTCGAGACCGGCTTTTTTGGCGGTTTGTAGAGGCTCGAAGGCTACAGTCCCGCAATCAACCATAATTACCAAATCTGTGCCATTTTTTTTAAGATTGAGCAAAGCCTGCGAATTTGGGCCATAACCCTCAAGGATTCTATCTGGAATATAGATTTCGGCTTCAATCTGAAAATTTTTTAAATAGCGCACCAAAAGAGCTACCGAAGTAGCGCCATCAACATCATAATCACCAAATATCGTAATCTTTTTTTTTGTTTTAATAGCTTTGACCAATGCTTTGACGGCCACTTCCATATCTCCAAGCTCAAAAGGATTGGGCAAAATATTTTTAATTTTGGGATTTAAAAAATTATCAATTTCGTCGAGTTTAATTTGTCGAGCGGTAAGTAATTTAGAGAGAATTTCGGAGATATTTTGACGCTGAACGATAGTCAAAACCGTTCTTTCATCGAACGGTTTTGCTTGCCATTTTTTGTCAAGAATTGAGTTTTTTGTTTGTTGGTGAGGCATTGGTAATTTATAATCTAAGCATCTTGTAAGAAGCTTTTTAATAATTTAGCCCGTTTAGGATGTTGCAATTTTTTTAAAGCCTTGGCCTCGATTTGGCGAATTCTTTCTCGCGTTACCGAAAATTGTTTGCCGACTTCTTCGAGAGTATGGTCGGTTACCATTCCAACTCCAAAGCGCATTCTAAGCACTCTTTCTTCGCGAGCGGTAAGTGACGACAATATTTGCGAGATTAGTTCTTTAAGTTTTGAGTGCGAGGCAGCGTCAAAAGGCAAAACAGCAGTTTTATCTTCGATAAAATCACCAATAACGCTTTCTTCATCATCACCTGAAATAGGCGACTCAAGACTAACCGGATCTTTAGAAGTTCGTAAAACTTTACGAACTTTTTCAACCGGCATAAGCAATCTATCTGCAATCTCTTGAGCATCAGGAGTGCGACCTAATTCTTGGGTAAGTTGACGCGAAGTTTTAACAATTTTGTTAATGGTTTCAACCATGTGAATCGGAATCCGAATGGTTCTAGATTGGTCAGCAATTGCTCTGGTTATGGCCTGACGAATCCACCAAGTGGCATAGGTAGAAAATTTATAACCTCGACGATATTCAAACTTATCGACCGCGCGCATCAAGCCAATATTACCCTCTTGGATTAGATCAAGAAATTGTAAACCGCGATTAGTATATTTTTTGGCAATCGAAACTACCAACCTTAAGTTGGCTTCGATCATTTCTTTTTTGGCTTTTAATTCTTCTTCTTGACTTAAGCGAATATTGCTAATCATTTTTTTAAAATCAGCGACACTAATTCCCATGATTTTAGTAAATTTGGCAATTTTTTCGAGAAGAGTAAAGATTTGTTCCTTTCCTTCTGAAGCATATTTTTGCCACTTCTTATCTTTGTTTTCAGAAATTTTTTTGTACCACTTATTTCCCTCTTCAATACCGGCATAATTTTTTAAAAAATCAACCTTATCAATGCCAAAAGATTGGGCATATTTTAGTAATTCTATTTCGGTTGATAATAATTTTTGTTGAGCTTCATAGAGTTGATCAACTAAAGCTTTAATTAGGGCATCATTGAAACTAACTTCATTTGAAAGCACTTCAAAATCGGCTTTGAGCTTGTTAATTTCTTTATCATTTTTGATTTGCTCTGGCGTTTTATCTTCAGATTTATCGATGATTTTTTGACAAATAGTGGCAATTTTTTGGAACAATTCGAGCATTTTTGGCATTAAAATTCGCTCCATCGAAACAAACGAAACAGCGCTTTCATCAATCTCTTCAAGCTCTTCATCCTCAAATAAAGAATCTTCATTAATTTCTACCGAATCAACTTGCTCTTCAATTATCGAGGTAACATCTTCAACATTATTTTCACCGGTTGGAGCTTGTTGATCATTGCTTTTAATCATTTCTTCAAGCTCAGAATTATAAGTTTCGTCGATACGAATTATGTCGCGCAAAAGAATCGTGCCATTCGATAAGCCATTATACCACTCGATAAAGTGGCGCATAATTAGTGGACTTTGATATAAAAAATTAACGGTTTTACTGCGACCTTCTTCGATTCTCATGGCAATTGAAACCTCGTCATCTCTGGTGAGAAGCTTGACGGTACTCATTGATTTCAAGTAAGTTTTAACCGAATCTTCACTTCTTTTTTGACTTTTTTCATCATCTTTTGAAGCTAAACCTTCTTCAATTAAACGCTCAAGATCTTCTTCTTTTTCAACAATTTGAATTTTAAACTCGCCAAGAATATCAACGATTCTATCGAGTTTTTTAGCATCAAGCTCGGTTTCAATATTTTCGCCAATTTGCTCATGGGTCAAAAAGCCCTGAGTTTTTCCAAGCGCAATAAGTTTTTTAAGTTTATTGGCGATTTCACTAGAAATTTTTTTACTGTTTTCGTCGGCTTTATTGATCGAATATCTCACATCGTTAATTAACTGAAATTTTTCAACCAAACGGTTGGATTTTTCATTAAGAGATGATGATTTTTTGTTTTCTTTTTTGAAATCTTTAATGATGTCTTTCTTGGATTTAATAACCTCTTTCTGGGTTTTAGCAATGTCTTTCTCGGTCTTAGCGAGGTTTTTTGGAGATTTTTCGATAGCTTGTTTGACCGCTTTAATAGTTTTTATATTTTGTTTTAGAGTTTTAGAAATTTTTTGCCTCTTATCGATATTTTTTTCAACTTTTTGGACAATTTTTTTGGGGATTTTTTTGGTTTTGTTTGAGGTTTTTTTGTTGATAGGTTCGGGTTTTTTTGTAACCACTTTTTTAACAATTTTTAATGAAGATTTTTTTAAAGATTTTGACTTATCTTTATTGATTTTTTTGCCAACAATTTTAGTGGGTAAAGTTTTTTTAGGAGTTGACTTAGGCGCTTTTTTGAGCGGTTTGGAATGTTTGTTTTTTATTGAAGTGGGCGAAGATTTGTTAAGCGATTTGACATTCGATTTTAAGGCTTTTTGGGGTTTTTTAGGATTGGTTTTAGGTTTAATATTTTTGTTAACAATCTTTTTGGGCGTTGCCTTAATAATATTTTTTTTCTTCGGAGCCATAAACAATAATTTTAAAGGTTATTTATATAAAATGTTGATCAAAACTAAAAATTATGAAATTTTTGGAGATTAAATAATATCTTTCTCAAGCTCGATAATCTTGGCATGAATAGTGTTTTTGTAATCAAAAATTTCGGTAATTTTTTGAGTTGAAATTGTGGTTTGATGAGTTTCTATGTCATCAATGGCATTCAAATTTTCGAGATATTGCCTCTCAACATTGGAAAATAAATCCTTTAGAAGCAGAAGGCGAAATTTTTTTTGAAGATTGCTGTCATTTGAATTTTGGCGCGCCACAATATTTTTAATCTCGCCATTGTAAAGCCTGAAAACTGATTTATCAAGCTCTTCGACGATATTTTGGCAATTTTCATCTACTAAATTAAGGATAAATTCTTTTAGCTCGGTCATTTTTTCATCCTCAAACTGCATTTCTCTAAGGTTGAAATCGTTATCGCGATAATTTATTAATTGCGGATATTTTATCAAAAACGCCATTATATTTAGCGAATTTTTATTAAATTTTTGGAGGTTTTTTTGATTAATAATAACCTTTGAAACCTCTATTTTGTTTGATTTATTGGCAATTGTTCTTCCGATCGAAAACAACCAATTTTTAATAAATTGCATAAAATATTTTTTGGTTGCCGAATCGTTTATTAAATTAATTTTTTTATTTAACTCTAAATCAAGTCGCGCCTTTTCTTCAGCGGATAATTTCAGATAATTTTTTATTCCTAAATCATTAGTGGTGAAATCAATTATGGCTTGCGACATTGGTACCGAAGAGTCTAAAGCTTTTTGAAATTCGCTTGCTCCATATTTTTTAATAAAATCATCGGGGTCCATTTGGTTGGGCAAAAAACAAAACATGATATTTTTTTGCGAATTAATAATTGGCAATGCAATTTCGCAAACCCTCTTCATAGCTTTAAAACCAGCATTATCTCCATCTAAACAAATAATAATTTTATCAGTGATGACAAAAAGTTGCTTCAAATGCTCTTCACTGATAGCGGTTCCAAGGCCGGCAACAACATTTTCAAAACCATTTACCGCCAAAGAGATGGCGTCCATATAACCTTCAACCATAATGGCGAAACCCTTGTCGAATATGGATTTGCGGGCATTAAAAAAATTGTAGAGGGTAAGATTTTTTTTAAAAATATCAGTTTCGGCGGAATTCAAATATTTTGGCATATCGTCGCCTAAAGATCTTCCGCCAAAGGCAATGGGACGATTTTTTTTATCGGTAATTGCAAAAGTTATGCGGTTACGAAATTTGTCATAAAGGTTGCCTTTATCATTTTTACCAACCACCCCGCAAGACTCTATTTCATTAGGGTTAAAGCCCATACCTTTGAGGTAATTTACGAGTAATTCATAAGAATTTGGCGCATATCCCAAATGAAATTTTTTAGCTATTATTGAATTAAAGCCTCTTTTTTTTAAGTAATCTCTAGCTTCTACAACATTTTGTTGATGAAGATTTTTGGTAAAAAATTCATTTATTTTGGCGATAATTTCAAAATCTCTCGCAACATAATTGTTCTGAGGTTTGTTATTTTCGACGATTGGCACTTCAATTCCAAAATCTTGCGCAATCTTGAAAATCGTGTCCTTGAACTCTAACCTTTCGGTCTCCATCACAAAAGTTATTATGTCGCCGTGAGCTTGGCACCCAAAGCAATGATAAAAACCTTTTTGATCGTTAACGGTAAAAGATGGGGTTTTTTCGTTATGAAATGGGCATAAACCCAAATAATCTTTGCCCCTTTTTTTAAGCCGAACCTTCTTGCCAATTACTTCGGAAGCCAAGATTGAAGAACGCAATTTTTCTGGAAAATCTTTGGCAAAATTCATGAAAATTTTTATGGTTTATTATAAGATATGCCACATTAAGTCGAGCAAGGTCATGCAAATCCCAAAAGACATAGGTATAAGTAAATTATCATCGATGCGAAATAAGTCGGGATAAGCCTCTAAGTAGGTTACAAACATTGCTACAAAAGAAGCGAACAAAAAAAATGGTAAGCGACAATCAAAATAAATTCCGCATGAAATTATCACTAAAATCGAGGTTATAAAAAAAGCTAATGAGCCGGCACGAGATTTTTGGTAAAATTTAGCACTTTTGACAGATTTTCCGATAACAGCCGCCATAGCATCTGCAAAAGTTAATATCAAAAAGCCCGTCACCGCAACAGCTGGGTGAAAAATTAAAAAATTTATTATTGCACAAAAAAAAGCCCAAGATACGCCCGACAAATTCTTACGACTTAACTCTTTTTCACGCATAATAATTTTAAAAATCGGGGTTATGGCAGAGCCAATCGAATTGTATTTGCACCGACAAAAATCAATACCAATTATGGCAATCGCCAACGGAATAAATAAGCATAAAAAACTTGTTTTTCCAAGATTTATGTAGAGAAGCGGAATTATAGAAAGGCCGATGTGAAAGAGTTTTCTAAGTATTTCTTGCTTGATAAGCATGTGTTATTTTTTAGATTTGTCGCTATCACCGTGTGAATTTTTGTCTTGGTAAATAACAATTTCATCTTTACCAACATAACCGAGTATTTTGCGCGACTGTTCATCAACCAAATCAAGATCCAGAGACTCATAATCCATAGCTTTAATCATATCTTTTTTGATGCGGATTTTGTTAATCAATTCAACTTTGTCATTCTCAATTCTTTGAGCTTCTTTTTTAAGAGTATAATATTCGATTAAGCCTTTATCTCCAAAAATCGATACAAACATAAAATAAAGAATTAGCGAAAAAGCTATGCAATAAGACAAAAAAACAGATTTGTTTATGCGATTTTTTTTAACAAAATTGTATATTGTGTATCTTGTGATGACCATTTATGAAGCTATGTTGACTTTGTGAATATTTATTAAATTAATTACGAAGATTTATTACATAATTCTTTGGCGACCCTAACAATATCTTGAGTCTTGGGGAGAGCAAGTCTCTCAAGATTTTCGGCATATGGCAAAGGCGCATCAACCGAAGTAAGTTTTTTGATTGGCGCATCAAGATAATCAAAAGCTTCATCAATTAAGATTGAAGCAATTTCACTACCGACGGATCCAAAAGGAAAGCCTTCTTCAACCGTAACGCATCGTGAAGTTTTTTTGACCGATTCAACAATTGTTTGGCGATCAATTGGTCGAATAGTTCTAAGGTCGATCACTTCAGCAGAAATACCGATTGATTCGAGTTCTTGAGCTGCTTCAAGTGCATATTTAACCACCAAAGAGAAGGCAATTATGGTAATGTCGGAACCTTCGCGCAAAACTTTTGCCTTTCCAATTTCAACCACATGATCGTCGTCATATTCCTCTTCAAAACTAAAGCCGTAGGTAATTTCATTTTCTAAAAAAACTACCGGATTTGGATCGCGAATTGCTGATTTCAATAAACCCTTCGCATCAGCAGAAGAGTAAGGAGCTATTACTTTCAAACCAGGAATTGAGCCATACCACGAAGCATAGCATTGCGAATGCTGGGCTCCAACTCTAGAGGCAGCACCATTTGGACCTCTAAAAACAATTGGACATCTAACTTGACCTCCCGACATGTAGTTGGTTTTGGCGGCAGAATTGACGATTTGATCAATGGCTTGCATGGCAAAATTAAAAGTCATGAATTCAACGATCGGACGAAGTCCAGCAAATGCCGAACCAACCGCCAAACCGGCAAAACCATGTTCGGTGATCGGAGTATCGATTACTCTTTTGGCACCAAACTCAGATAAGAGACCTTGGGTTACTTTGTAGGCGCCGTTATATTCGGCAACTTCTTCGCCCATCACAAATATTTCGGGATGTTTGCGCATTTCTTCGGCCATTGCTTCTCTAAGTGCTTCTCGCACAGTAAGTTTTCTGAGAGTCATAATCTTAGTTGTAAATCTCGGTTAAAAGCTCTGATTCATCAGGCTCGGGGCTATTTTTTGCAAATTCAACAATT
Source organism: Pseudomonadota bacterium (assembly GCA_009925685.1). GTDB lineage: Bacteria > Pseudomonadota > Alphaproteobacteria > Rickettsiales > UBA1997 > CAILUF01. The sequence goes on along the minus strand of RFYG01000003.1, from coordinate 1,446 downwards.
TCGTTAACTTGATTTTTAATTTCATCATCAATTTTTTTGATTTCACTTTCGCTTGCAACGCTGTTTTGCAATATATTGCCACGCAAAGTATCAATTGGATCGAGGTCTTTTTTACAATTTACTTCTTCTTTTGAGCGATAGGTAGCTGGGTCAGACATTGAATGACCACGATAGCGATAAGTATCCATTTCGATTATCATTGGGCCATTGCCAGATCTAACGTAGTCAACACATTTTTGACCATCCTTAATTACATCAAAAATATCCATGCCGTTAATTTTTACACCGGGGATATTAAATCCAATTCCACGCTTGTGAAGCTCATCAATTGATGATGAACGAGAGACGGAAGTTCCCATGGCGTAGTGATTATTTTCAATAATAAATAAAACCGGCAAGTTCCATAATTTTGCCATATTAAAGGCCTCATAAACTTGACCTTGATGCGCCGCGCCATCTCCAAAATAACAATAAGTTACGTTGTTGGTGCCTTTATATTTATCTGCAAAAGCAAGTCCGGCACCAATTGGCACAGATGCTCCGACTATTCCATGACCGCCATAAAAGTGCTTTTCGAGATCAAATAAATGCATTGATCCGCCTTTACCTTTCGAGGAACCGTCACGACGACCAAGCAATTCAGCCATGATTTTTTTTGGATCCGAACCAACCGCAATCATGTGCCCATGATCACGATAAGTTGTGATGACTTTATCGCCATCAATCATTGTGAAGCGCATGCCCGAAGCGATAGCTTCTTGGCCGATATAAAGATGACAAAATCCAGCGATAAGGCCCATTCCATAAAGCTGGCCAGCTTTTTCTTCAAATCTTCGAATCAACAACATTTCTTGATATAAACCAAGCAATTCATCTTTTTTAAAATCTTTGATAGAATTATGTTTGGAACTAGACTTAGCGCTTGAAGCTAAAGATTTGCTAACCATTTTGTGCAGTTTAAGTTTGTTTTTAAGATTGGATAAATTTTTGAGACCGCCATTGAAATATTTTTTTATTTAAATGTCAAATTTAGGCTTAAAATTTAATAACAATTAAAAGCGAAATTTAAACCACAAATTTCAATTTTAGGATTTATCAAAAAACTTAATTAAATAAGAATATCAAAGGTTTGGATAATCAGATTTCATGATTTTGATGATATATTCAAAACAAAATTTAATAAATTCTGGCATCAAATTGTAAAGAGCATATATCGCCACCAAAATACTAAAAATAATACCGAAATAATGAATAAGTTTATACAAAAACCCCTTAAATTTTTCAGAAAATTTTATATTTTTATGATCAGCCTGAGAAAATTCATTCATAAAAATTTGTTCATATATAAAAAATACATTGGTGCTTTAAATGATTTTTAGAGAATTTGATAATTTTAATTGCGCAACAAAAAGTTTTTAAAATATAATCTCGCCAATTTCAAACACT
>RFYG01000020.1 GCA_009925685.1 Pseudomonadota bacterium | reverse complement strand
GTTCAATCATGATTGAACCTCAAAAAGATATTTTGGCCTGTGGCGAAGAAGGTCTCGGCAAAATGTCTGCACCGCAAGATATTTTTGATAAAATTACTAATTTTTTTGACAACCAAAATATTCTGGCCAACAAAAATATTGTTATTACCGCCGGAGCAACTCATGAGCCAATTGATCCGGTGCGATTTATCGGCAATAAATCTTCGGGCAAACAAGCTCTTTATATTGCACAAAAATTATCTGAGATGGGTGCTGATTTAACAATTATTGCCGGCAACATTTCTCAACAAATAAACTTTCCGGTAAAAAGCGTTATTTCAATTAATTCTGCACAAGAAATGTTGAAAGCTGTTGATGATTCGCTCAAATCTTTCAAAAAAATTGATGCTTTTATTGGTTGTTCAGCGGTCGCTGATTATCGAGTAAAAAATTATTCATCGCATAAAATTAAAAAATCTTCTCAACCTTCTCTGACCCTCGAACTAGAGCGCAATCCCGATATTCTTCATCATGTTGGCACTAATTTAAATCGCCCAAAATTAGTTATCGGATTTTGCGCTGAAAGCGAAAATTTACTTCTCAATGCGCAACAAAAATTAATCTCTAAAAATTGCGATCTAATTATTGCCAATGACATCGAAAACGGCAAAATCTTTGGAGATGAACAAACGCAAGGATTTATAGTTGATAAAAATGGTCACCGCGATTTTTCAAAAATTTCAAAAATTCAATTAGCTGAAATACTCGGCAACTTAATTTCTTCGCTACTTAAATAATTTTAAAAAAACGCTAAAATTTTTTGCTAAAACTTGTGTTTAAAAGTTTTTTTGAGGCTTTTTAATTTTGAAAGACTGTTTTTAATACCAAATCCAATATTTAAATCAAATTCTATACAGATATTTAAAGATTGGATTTGGTATAAGATATTGTTAAATAATTATCGATTTTCCAGATGCCAAAATGTTCAATAAAACCTGCAATTTCATGATTTGACAAATGGTTGCCAATGACTAACAAAATTTTTTGATGATATTCTTTTAGCCATTTTTTTTCTGGATATGTAAGCATTCTAAAATCGATTAAATCTAGATCAAAAGGTGCTAAACTAAGAGTCTCAAATCCTAAAAATTTTTCATTATGATCAACAACCAGCATTAAATTCTCTAGACGAATACCGTATTGCCCCTCTTCATAATACCCAGGCTCGTTTGACAAAATCATTCCCGCCTCAAGTGGAACATGAGAATTTTTACTAATTGAACAAGGTCCTTCATGAACCGATAAAAAACTTCCCACCCCGTGACCAGTGCCGTGATCATAATTTTTTTGCGCTTGCCAAAGATGATAGCGCGCTAGAATATCAAGTTGTGAACCAGTTGTACCGTGCATAAAAATAGCTCGCGCCAAAGCGATATGTCCTTTCAAAACTCGCGTATAATCGCCAATCATTGACTCGCTCGCTTTGCCAACCAACATAGTTCTTGTAATGTCAGTTGTTCCGCAAAATTGAGAACCAAAATATTGCCCACCCGAATCAACCAAATATAAAGAATTACCAACAATTTGCTTATCAGTAGATGAGGTTGCGCGATAATGTATGATTGCTCCATTGGATTCAAAACCCGAAATTGTTTCAAAACTTGGATATAAAAAATGAGGACAATCTTTTCGCAATTCAAACAGTTTTTGTTCAGCCGAGATTTCAGAATTTTTTTGGGAAATTTTTTGGCAATTTTTAAACCAAATCAAAAACTTTGTAACCGCTATGGCATCATAAAAATGCGAGCTTCGAGAACCATTAATTTCGATTGGATTTTTAATTGATTTGAGTTTTTCAAGAGGACAGGTTTGATGAAAAATTTTTAAATTATTTTTTTCAAAAACTTCAAAAATCCAATAATTAGTAGTCTTAAAATCGGTTTGAATGGAAATTTTAGCTTGAACGAAATTTTTGAAATAACTTTCGATCTCGGCAAAGTCAACAAAATCAACACTTTCGAGATTCAATTTGCCAACTCTGGATTTATCGCAAAATACTATCATTTTGCCATCTTTGATTAATAGCGCTTGAGCAATAAAAAGCGGAGTATTTTCGATATCATCCCCTCTAATATTCAAAAGCCAATTTACATTTTCAGGCTTGGAAATAAAGATTCCGTCATATTTTAATGAAGTTAAAAGTTTTTGTTTTTTGGAAGAAAAACTTTCGCCGGTAATATTTTCTGGACAACAAAAAGCCTCGTTATTGTTGATATTAGGTCGCTCAACCCACAATTCATCAACAGGATTTTTATGAACAAAAGTGATTTTGGTAAGAAATTTATCGCATTCATCGATAAAATTTTTACTTAATAATTTTGGATCAACCGCTAAATTATGTTGCGAATTTAAATTCTCTTTTAACCACTCCAGTGGGGTTTTGTGAGATATGTTTATGATTTCGTATTGATTGATATCGATTTGTTTTTGAGCTTGGATTATGTAGCGTCCGTCAGTAAAAAAATAATTTTTATTTTGGCCAAAAATAATTGTGGCGTTTGAGCCGGTGAAGCCAGAAATAAATTCTATTCTTTTGTGATTTTTGGGTAAGTATTCAAGAAAAAATTCGTTTGAATTAGGCAACAAAAAATAATCAAAATTATTTTTTAATAAAAAATCTTTTATCGATTTCATTGCTAATTTTGTATAATTTTTTTGAGTAATTTGTGCGCTTTTTGCTTCGTTTCAATACCGGCCTTTATGCCGATTTTAATACCCTCTTCAAGGCTTGCTTTGCATTTAAAATTTGTTTCAAAAATCTCACTTCCATCGTAATCGATTATGGCAGTTTTGAAAAAAAGTTTGTTATTTTCAATATAAGCGAAGGCTCCAACCGGAGTTGTACAGCTTGCACCAAGTTCACGCAAAAATGATCTTTCGGTTTTTACGCAAATTTGGGTATCAAGGTGATTAATTTTTTGTAAAATATTGGTTAGATGATGGTCACTTTTACGTACCTGCAAAGCTAGAGCCCCTTGACCGCCAGCCGGAACAATTTGTGACACTTCAAATGCTTGAAGAACTTTATTTTCCTTACCCAAGCGCAACAAGCCCGAAACAGCCAAAATTGCCCCATCAACCTCGTTGTCAAATATTTTATTTAAACGCGTGTCGATATTACCTCGAAAGTTAACCACATTAATATCGGGTCGGTGCTTCAAAATAAAAGCTTTACGACGCGCCGATGAAGTACCGATAATAGCGTTTTTTGGGAGCTTCTTAAATGAAGGATATTTATTTGATACAAAACAGTCACGATGATCAAATCTGTTAGTAAAAGCTTTAATCTCTGTTTGCTCATGAAGAATTGGAGGCATATCTTTGGCGGAATGGACGGCGATATCTATCTGATTAGAAAGTAAAGCCTCTTCAAGCTCTTTAATAAACAAGCCTTTACCACCAATTTCGGCTAAGTTTTTGTCTAATGCTTTATCTCCCGATGTCGTGATCGGAACAATCTCTATTGCAATTTGAGGGAAATGTTCGGCAATTAAAAGATGAATTTCGGCTACCTGTGCGAGTGCAAGGCGACTTGCCCGAGTGCCAAGTCTTATTTTATTAACAAGATCACCCATCTTTATAAAAATTAGGACTAACCTTGGCGAGCTTTAAAACGAGGATTTACTTTGTTTATGATATAAAGGCGACCTTTTCTGCGAACAACTTTACAGTTTTTGTCTCTTTTTTTAGCTGATTTAATTGAATTATAGATTTTCATCGTAGAAATAAATGCGGTTTAAAAATTAAAATTTTGAAAATAAATTTTTTGAAGGATTTGGTTATAAAAATTAACGTTTTTCGGGCTAATTTGAAAGAAGGCCCGCATGTTATGTTTTGAAAAACAATTGTCAAACTCTATCTATCAATCTCTCCAAAAACAATATCTTGGGTAGAGATAACCGTAACTACATCGGCTAATAAATGTCCTTTAACCATAAATTCAAGGCCTTGAAGATGAGCAAATCCGGGGGCACGAACTCGACAGCGGTGCGGTTTATTAGAACCATCGGAAATTATATAAACACCGAATTCACCTTTTGGGGCCTCAACGCATCCATAAACCTCGCCAGCTGGGACGTGATATCCTTCAGTGTACAACTTGAAATGGTTAATCAAACTTTCCATTGATGATTTCATGTCTGCTCTTTTGGGGGGAGCAACTCTTTTATCATCGGTAATTACTTCACCCTCAGGGATTTTATTGAGACATTGTTTGATAATTTTGATCGACTCATACATTTCTTGGACCCTAACCAAATATCGGTCATAAGAGTCGCCATTTTTACCAATCGGAATGTCAAAATCTAGCTCTCCGTAGACTTCATAAGGCTGACTCTTGCGCAAATCCCAAGCAATTCCTGAACCTCTAATCATCGGACCAGAAAAACCCCAGTCCAAAGCTTGTTGTTTAGTAACAAGACCAATACCAACTAGCCGTTGTTTAAAAATACGATTTTCAGTTAAAAGATTTTCCATATCGGCAATTTTTTTTGGAAATTCATTAACAAATTTGGAAATCTCATCAATTAAACCAACCGGTAAATCTTGATGAACTCCACCCGGTCTGATATAGGCCGAATGCATTCTTGAGCCAGAAACTTTTTCATAAAATCCCATCATTTTTTCACGCTCTTCGAACATCCATAATAGTGGGGTCATAGCACCAACATCAAGGGCTTGAGTGGTGATGGCCATAATATGATTAAGTAGACGGGTAATTTCGGAAAACATAACCCGAATATATTGCGCTCGAGCAGGTATTTTACATCCCAATAGCTTTTCAACCGCGATAGCGTAAGCATGCTCTTGGCACATCGGAGAAACATAATCAAGCCGGTCAAAGTATGGAACAGCTTGAAGATAAGTTTTATATTCGATTAATTTTTCAGTGCCACGGTGAAGAAGTCCAATATGAGGATCGGCACGAGTAATAACCTCACCATCCATTTCTAAAATTAGGCGCAAAACTCCGTGCGCAGCCGGATGTTGCGGACCAAAATTAATGGTCATTTCTTTGGTTTGTCTAGCAGAAGTCACATTAAAAAAATTATGGTTAGGAATTTTAGATTCTAATTAAAATTTTAGTTGAGAAAAATATTAGTGGTGACCAATAAAATTAGATTGTCTAAATATTTTGCTTAATGATTAGACATTTTTAAATTTTAAGAAAAAAAACTCAAATTAATTTTTTGCACCAACTCTCCACTAGATAATATTTGAGTTTTCGCACCCAGAAGCAGTGGTTTTTGTTCAAATGAATGGCCCAGCAAACCATCACATTCTTGCCAAATATTTATTTTGTTAATTTTTTGGCAAAATCTTTCAATAGCGATATTAATTTTTTCTGATTTAGGTTTTCCGAATTCGTTATTCATTTTAAAATTTCCAAGCAAAATGGCTTTGGGTTTGTTAGCGGTTTCATTGATCATAAAAGCAATTTGAGTGAAATATCTATCCAACCTTTCGCCATCTTCACCTTCATCTTCTAAAAATAAAATTTTATTACGCCAATTAAGTTGATTTTTAGTTGCGAAATTTCCTGATAAAACACTCAAGCAACCCCCCACGACATCTGAATTTATATCTTTAGAAGTGCCCTTGAGAAGTTTAGTTTTATATTTTAATTGCTTAATTTTACCTTTTACTAAATCAAAAATTATTTGTTGCGATGCCTTGGAAACCTTGTTGTTAGCTATTTGATAAAGCATTGGTGCACATATAACTTGCCATCCCCAATTTTTTTGAACATATGAAGCTATTGAAACTATATCACTAAAACCAATCAAAATTTTTTTATTTTTTGGCTTGGGCATTTTATATAAAAATGGCAATATATCCGCACTGCCGTAACCTCCACGATTGCACCAAATAATTTTTGAATTTGGATTTTCGCAAGCGTTTTTAAAATTTTTGAATCTTTCGACCGCTGAACAATTAGCAAAAAAATCATCACTCGATTGCTTAATGGAAACTAAATTTTCATTAAAAAAATTCCATTCTAAATTATTTTTTTCTAATAATTTTTTAATTTTTTTATTATCTTCAACCAAACAGGGAGTAGCTACCGATATAATATCTATTGTTATTTTTTTTGTCAGCATTATTAGAAATTTTGAATTGATTTTGACTTTTTAAACTTATATTATTTTGAGGAGCAAATTCAAAGAATTAAACGATTCTTTCTTGAAAGTAAACTCAAAAAATTTGCGCTAAAACTCCCAAAAAAAAACACAAATGGCAACCGAAAAAATAATAATTTTTGATACCACCCTTCGCGATGGAGAGCAGGCTCCCGGGGCAACAATGAACATCGAAGAAAAATTATTAATCGCAAAAAACCTCGAGAAAATGGGAGTCGATGTAATTGAAGCTGGCTTCCCAGTTGCTTCCGAAGGAGATTTTTTAGCAGTTAACAGAATTGCTAACACTATCAAAAATTCTACTATTTGCGGATTAGCTCGCGCCAAAAAACATGATATAGAAATCACGGCCAAAGCTCTCAAGGGCGCTTCGAAATCGCGCATTCATACATTTATAGCCACTTCTCCAATTCACATGGAGTTCAAATTAAAAATGACACCCGATAAAGTTTTAGAAGCCATTAAAGATAGCGTTAGTTATGCTAAAAATAATTGCGATGAAGTTGATTGGTCTGCCGAAGACGCAACTCGCTCAGAACATGATTTTTTGTTTAAAGCTATCGAAACAGCAATAGCTTCTGGAGCCACTACCATCAATATTCCCGATACAGTTGGCTACACCACTCCCGATGAATATTTTACTTTGATTTCGGCCATCAAAAACAATGTTGCAAACATTGATAAGGCAATACTTTCGGCACATTGTCACAATGATTTAGGTTTGGCAGTAGCAAATTCTTTATCCTCTTTGCGAGCCGGTGCTAGACAAATCGAATGCACCATAAATGGTATTGGCGAGAGAGCGGGTAACGCTGCGCTTGAAGAAATTGTTATGGCCATAAAAACTCGTAGCGATATTTACAATTTTTCTACCAACATCGACACCACAATGATTTCAAGGATCTCTAAATTAGTATCAAATATCACTGGCTTTATCGTCCAGCCCAACAAGGCAATTGTAGGTGCCAATGCTTTTGCCCACGAAAGCGGAATTCATCAAGATGGTATTTTAAAAAATCGCGCAACTTACGAAATAATGTCGCCACAATCCGTTGGAATTGAAAAAACTTCTCTTACTCTCGGAAAGCTCTCGGGTCGATCAGCTTTTAAAGATAGACTTAAAGAATTGGGATACGATTTATCCGAACAAATTATTAACGAATCCTTTGCTCGCTTTAAAGATTTGGCAGATAAAAAAAAGGAAATATCGAATGAGGATTTAGTCTCGATTATCGACGGCTCTATTATTGAAAACCAATCTCGTTATCAACTTCTTGATTTAGACGTAAATTGTGGGAACAACAAAGAAGCCAAGATTTTTATAAAAATAAGAATTGACACCATTATCGAACAAATTAGTTTTGTTTCAAAAGACGGTCCAGTCGATGCAATTTTCTCTGCAATTGATAAAATTATTCCTCACGGAGCAAAGCTCGAACTCTATAAAGTTGAAGCTGTAACCGAGGGCACTGATGCTCAAGCACATGTTCTTGTCCGTCTTAATCAAGATAATCGAATTTATTCAGCTACTGGCGCAGATACTAATGTTTTAGTTGCATCTGCAATAGCTTACATAAATTGTTTACAAAAAATAAAAATTAAAAATTAAATCTTTCAGGAGAAACATGTTTCCAAAATTATTTTCATTCACTTCCAAAGATATTGCTATTGACCTTGGAACAGCCAACACCCTAGTTTACGTTCGCGGTCAAGGCGTAGTTTTAAATGAACCATCCGTTGTTGCCGTTTTGAATGAATCCGGAAAATCAGTCACTTGCGCTTTTGGTAACACTGCCAAAAGAATGTTGGGCAGAACTCCAGCTAAAATTGAAGCTATTCGCCCTTTAAAAGACGGTGTGATAGCTGATTTTAAAGTTGCCGCCGAAATGATTAAACATTTTATTCGCGAAGTTAACCAGACCAAAAGTTGGCTTGGCCCTCAAGTGATAATTTGCGTTCCTTCAGGCTCAACACCTGTTGAGAGAAGAGCAATTCAAGATGCTGCCGAAGGTGCTGGTGCCAATGAAGTCTATCTAATTGAAGAACCGATGGCCGCAGCAATTGGGGCTAATCTACCCGTAACCGAGCCAACCGGTTCAATGATTGTTGATATTGGAGGCGGGACAACCGAGGTTGGCATACTTTCTCTTGGTGGTATTGTTTATTCGCGTTCAGTGCGTGTTGGTGGCGATAAAATGGACGAGGCAATCATTTCTTACATTCGTCGTTATCAAAACCTTCTAATCGGAGAATCAACTGCCGAAAGAATCAAAAAAACTATCGGCGCCGCCTGCCCTCCAGAGCAAGGTGATGGTCTAGTGATTGAAGTTAAAGGTCGAGATTTATCAAACGGTATTCCCAAAGAAATGATTTTGACCGAAAGACAAATAGCCGAAAGCTTGATGGAACCAGTTGAACAAATTGTCGATGCCATAAAAGTTGCACTTGAATGCACTCCCCCAGAACTTTCTTCCGATATAGTTGAAAGAGGGATTGTCTTGTCTGGCGGTGGCGCATTATTAAAAAACCTTGATCATGTTATTAGACAAGCCACTGGTCTTCCAGTTTTTGTTGCTGAGGACCCGCTATTATGCGTTGTCAATGGCTGTGGAAAAGTTTTAGAGAACACCAAAATGTTCAGAGCCACCCTCTTTAGACAAGATTAATGGACAATCTTAATGCAAAACTACTTAGACTCATCATCGCCTAGGTCAAATCTTATAATTAAACACAGTTTCAATTTAGTCTTCAAAAAAATTGAAACTGTGTTTTTTATTTTACTTTGCGTAATTTGCCTAATCACTTCTAAGCTTAATCGAGAAATCAACAATAAAATCAATAACTACTTTGTTTCAATTTCTAGACCCGTCGTAAAAATCATATCCATTCCGATTAACACCTCGATTGACGTATTTATTAATTTTAACAAGTTAATACTCGCAAAAAAAGAAAATATTAAACTCAAAGAAGAGCTTTTTAAGTTACAAAATTATTATTTAACAACATTAGCAATTCACCAAGAAAATAAAGAACTACGCAATGCGCTCAACTTCGTAAAATCGAAAACTGAGAACTACAAAATAGCGCGCTTAATAGGGATGTCTCATCAAGCGTTCAATCAAAAAATATTAATTGATTCGGGCTTAAATAGAAATATCAAAGAAGGTCAAATAATCACTGGAAATCGCGGAGTTATTGGTCGCGTCGCCGAAATTTTTGAAGATAAATCGCGAATTATGCTACTTACCGACGCCAACTCTAGGATTCCAATTATTGCTTCAAGAACCAGAAATCGTGGCATTCTTGCTGGTAATAATAGCGGTCTTATGGAAATATTATACCTTCCAAAAAATCATCAAATTGCTGTTGGAGATAAAATTTTTACATCTAGCGACGGCGATGTTGTGCCACCCGGTCTTCTGGTTGGTGTTGTGCGCAAAATCGATAAAAATTTTGTTTACATAACCGGAGTTGAAGACATAAATAATCTCAATATTGTTTCAATTATTGATTATTAGATTTTGCAAAATTTGATTGTGCCTTCAAAATAAATGGGACTTGAAAAACTGTAAAAATAATTGAGATAGTCATCATTCCAAATACCTTAAATTGCACCCAAAAATCAGTCGAAAAATTTCGCCAAATAATTTCATTTAATATCGACAGAGCTACAAAGAATAGAGCCCAACGCATTGATAAAGTTTGCCAATCTTTAAATGACATTTTAATTTGCTCTCCAAGTAAATAATTCATCATGGGTTTGTTGAAACAATATCCATAAATCAAAATTCCCGCAAAAATTAAATTGATAATTGTTGGCTTTATTTTGATGAAATATTCATTATTAAAAGCAATTGATAAGCCACAAAAAACGCCCAAAATGATGCCGGAAAATGTGGCAACTTTAGGAATTTTTTTAACTAAGATGTAGCTTGCTATTATTGCTAAGAAGGTTGCTAAGAGCATCGACAAGGTCGCAAAAAGTAATTTGTTTTCAACTATCGAAAATTTATAGCAAACAAAAAAAACTATCAGGGGTAAGTAATCGTAAAGAAACTTTGTAAAGGATTCATGATTTTGACTGCTTTTTTTATTCACAACTAGCTCCAGCAGTGTTGGAATTGTTAGCCGTAATCAATAAAACCCTATAAATCATTTTCTTGGTTTTGATTAATTCGTCATAACGATTATCGCCGGTTGAGAAATTGTTTGGAATATCGATAATTCTAATTCCACCGCCTTTCATTCCAATTACAGCTTTTTCAATCAATTTGTTAAACCCTTCACCGATTGGCTACCACACAAAACCTCTGGCGACTTATCTCCCAAGACTAAATCATCAAAACTTATGAGACCTAAATCTTGTGAAGATGAGTTTTTATGATTGTTCTTAAAATCTTGATCTTCCGAATTAAAATTATCCCCAGATGATGATTTCTTGGCGATATTTATGGCATTTTTTATCCCATCAATGGAATCGCCAAAATTTACTTTACTAAGTTGATAAGAAGCGGTTCTTGGATCATTTTTTGTCTTCTCGTAAAGATAAAAAATAAATAAAATGGTAACAGTAATTTTTACCAAGGGCATTTTTAAAAAATTATTGATATTCATATTCTTGTATTATTAATTTTCCTTGTCGAACAATTGAGATTTTTTCACTTTGAATTTTAACAATCGTTGATGATATTTTGCTAGTTTTTTTTCCGCATATTAGCAAATCCAAATCCTTAAGATTTTTTTTTATAGCTTGTGGCGATGAGCAAGCCTCCTCATTGCTTTTATTAGCACTCGAAACCGCTAAAATCCCATCATATTTTGCAAATAATTTGCGGATAAAAAAACTATCGACAATTCTAAAACCAATAAATTTATTATGATTATTGTTTAGATTTTTTGCCAATTTTTTTTGCGCATATTTAGTTGTTTCAAGTATTATGGTGATAGCTCCCGGCGTGTATTTATTGATGATTAAATCGGCAACATAACTCGTTTTAAAAAACTTAGAAACTTGAGTTTTATTCGATAAAAAAACCGCAATTGGTTTATTTTTATTACGATTTTTTAGTCGATATAAATTATCAACAGCTCTAGCGTTTGTAGCATCCACAGCCAGTCCATAAACCGTATCAGTTGCAAAACAAATTACTTTTCCTTGCTTAAGAAAACTAATTGCAACATCAACAGCCGAAATATCTTTTTGATCAATTACTTGCATATAACATTGATTTTATTGGCTCAAAAGATCGGCGGTGAATTTTGCAAATACCATTTTTTTTGATGTTTTCGAGATGAAATTTAGTTCCGTATCCAAAGTGTTTATTAAAACCATATTGGGGAAAATCGTGATCATATTTTAGCATTATTTTATCGCGATACTCCTTTGCTATTATTGATGCTGAGGCGATGGTGTAACTCTTTTGATCACCTTTAATAACTGGCACTATTTTTTTGATTTGGTCACAAATATTGAAGGGCATAAAATTACCATCAACTAACAAAATTTGCGGATAAATATTGTGTTTACGACAAAAATCTTGATAGGCCATTTTCATTGCCAACTTAGTCGCTTCAAGGATATTTATCTTATCGATAACCTCTTGATCAACCACCCCTATGCCAAATTTTGATTGTAAAATTAATGATTCGTAAATTGTGAGACGGGTTTTTTTTGAGAGTTTCTTTGAGTCATTAATTTTATCCAAAATTATATTTTTGTTCATTAAAAAACATGAGGCAACGACAGGCCCTGCAAGTGGTCCTCGACCGGCTTCGTCAATTCCACAAATTAATGTTGTGTCAAAATTATTTTCGATCAAAAAAGAAGGTTGCATTGAATAAAATTTTTTTTAACATCACGCAAAAATATCTTCCCCATTTTATTAATCATTTAATTTTTTGAACATGTCATTTTCTAAAAAGAGCCAGAAGCCCTCTAATTTCAAATTAGTTATCGCTTCAATTATTGTTGCCACAATTGCTGGCGCATTATACTTCAATAATTCCAACAAAACTGATAGCAATAATGCCACTGAAACCAAGGATGCCACAGCCAATTCCGATATTAAGTCAAGCGGTCTTGACCCAGATAAAGATGTTTCTGACGTTAAAGATGTTGAGCAAGTTGTTGCCAAATGGATAGAAGCCAACCCTCAAGCCATTATCAATTCTGTTCAAAATATGCAGAAAAAAATGATGGAAGAGCAAATGAAAAATGCTCAAAAAAATATTGGTCAAAAACAAAATGAACTATACAACGATTCAAACTCTCCGCAATTCGCCCCTGAAGGCTACGACGTTAGCATGGTTGAATTTTATGACTATGCGTGCGGATATTGCAAAAAAGCGCAAACTATCGTTGATGAGCTTCTTAAGTCTGATAGCAAAGTTCGCGTAATCTATAAAGACTTCCCAATCCTTGGAGAGCCATCTCAAGAAATGTCAAAAGTCTCAATTGCTGTTAATATTGTTGCTCCAAACTCATTCAGAAAATTTCATGATGCCCTCATGAAGACCAACGAAAGAGGCAAATCAGCTGCATTAAAAGCGGTTAAAACTGCTGGCATCGATGTTAAAAAAGTTGAAGATGCTCTTAAAAATGAAAAAGATAAAATTGAAAAAATCATCCAAGATAACTTGGCACTTGGAAGCTCAATTGGCATTACCGGAACTCCAGGTTTTGTAATTGGTGAAGAGCTAATCCCTGGCGCTATGGATGTTGGGGTTTTCAAAGAAAAAATTAACTCAATCAGATCTAAATAGTTTTTATTCAATTAATTATAACCCAAGCTTAATTTATTTAGGCTTGGGTTATTTTTTTACCCGCTCATTGTTTGGAAAAGTCTAATTTATCATCAGCTCAAAAAAAAGTAATCGAACTTTATCTTCAAGGCGCAAACCTTTTTGTTTCGGGGGGTGCGGGGACCGGAAAATCATTTATCTTAAATTACCTCAAACACAATTTTAGCTCACAAGGCCTACAAATTACTGCCAGCACCGGTATCTCGGCCGTCAATATTGGTGGCACAACAATTCATTCTTGGGCTGGCATTGGCCTTGCCAATCAACCGCTGGAACAAATTATTAACAACCTTTACACTGCAAAACTTTCCAAACTTCGCAAAAAGATTATTCTCACCAAATCTCTTGCTATCGATGAAATATCAATGATTTCAGCAGAAACGCTTGATATTCTTGATTGCGTATTCAAAGAAATTAGGCAAAGCACGAAACCTTTTGGCGGTTTGCAAGTACTATTTTTTGGCGATTTTTTGCAACTGCCACCCGTCAATAGACTACAAAACAAACCTAATTTTTGCTTTAATTCAAAAATTTGGAGCGAACTAAATTTACAAAATATCATCCTCGAAGAAATTTTTCGTCAATCCGACAGCAAATTTATTAAACTTCTAAACAATATTAGATTTGGCAAAATTGAAGAAAATGATATAAAAATTCTTAAATCCCGTATCAATATCAACGACGATTCATCTTCGATACGCCCTACAATTTTAACCACCCACAACTCGAAAGTTGAAAATGTTAATCATAATTTTCTAAAAAATATCCCTCATCCCGAGCAAATTTTTAATGCCCAATATAGTGGCGATACTTTCAAAATTGAGTTTTTAAAAAAAAATTGCTTAGCCTATCCGCAACTCAGATTGAAAGTTGGTGCGCAGGTTATGATGATAAAAAATTCTCTTCAAAAAGAAGGAATTATTAATGGCTCACTGGGACTTGTTCGGGATTTCTCAAACAAAAAAAATTACCCAATCGTTGAATTTGCCAACGGTAAAAGCTTCACCATCGGTCCCGAAGAATGGCTTCTTGAAAAATTTGACCCCGAAACCAAAGCCACAAGCATCGAAGCCTCAATTTCACAAATCCCCCTAATATTGGCTTGGGCAATTACAATTCATAAATCGCAAGGATTAACTCTTGATAAAATTTCTTGCGATTTATCGGAAAGTTTTAGCGCTGGTCAATCTTATGTAGCATTATCAAGGGCTCGCAACTTAGAAGGAATTTTCATTCAATCGATCAATTTTACGAAAATTAACGCCGATCAAGATGCCATAAATTTTTATAATCTAATTTCGTAAAACAAGAAAATGCTAAAAAAATATTTAGGTAAAATTAAAATCTTAAAACATGCCCCAAAGAACAAATATTTCGGCGTTCCAGAGATAATTTTATCATGTTTTTTGTCGTCAATAATTATAACTTTGGTGCGCGATTTAAGTAGTCAATTTCATATTTTTTTTATCGTAATGATGCGCAATTTATGCGGGATTTTTGTTCTTATTCCACATTTTATTAAACATCAAAAATCTTTATTTCGTACCAATAACATCCACTTACATTTATTTAGAAGCTTTAATGGAACCATCTCAATGTTTTTATGGTTTTACGCCATTATTTCATTGCCAATGTCTGAAGCGATTTCGTTGAGTTTTTTAACTCCAATTATCACCACACTTGCTTCAAAGTTTTTTTTAAAAGAAAGAGTTAGCAAAAACATATTCTTTGCCTGCTTGGTGAGCTTTGTTGGTGTCTTGATTATAATGCGCCCCGGATTCAATGAATTCAAATACGGATATATTTTTTGTTTTGGCTCAATTATTTCGTGGACCATATCAAATCTTACAGTTAAAACCATGACCAAGACCGACAAAACACGCAATATTGTTGCTCAGATGACGGTTTTTATGTTCTTATTTTCGTTACCTTTCGCAATTCCACATTTTAAATTTATCGATTTTAATGCTTTTGTGAAATTTTTATTTTTAGGAATAACCTCTAATCTATGCTACAAACTAATTGCGCAAGCCTATCGCAAAAATAATTTGTCACTGCTCCAGCCTTTTGATTTTTCGCGTTTAATTTTTACAAGCTTTATTGCTTATTTTATATTTGATGAAAAACCTGATTTTTGGATTTTTTTAGGTTCATCGATAATTCTAATTGGATTAATTTTAAGCCTTAAGAACAAGAATTTTGAATCCGAAAAAAGCCTTGCGCAAAAAGCCACCGAGATATAGAATGTGGACAAAATTTCCATCTCTATGAACAAAATTTTTCAAAAATTTTTCACTCAAGCCATTGATAATTTAAAACACGAAAATCGGTATCGTGAATTTTTAGATATTGCGCGAATTTGCGGTGAATTTCCTTTCGCTATCAACAAAAAAAACGGCAAAAAAATCATCGTTTGGTGCTCGAACGATTATCTTGGAATGGGTCAAAATCCCCAAAGTATTATCAAAGCCAAGCAAGCTCTTCAAGATTTTGGCATTGGAGCTGGCGGAACGCGCAATATATCCGGCAATAATTCGCCAATTATTGATTTAGAAAATACCGTTGCCAAATTACACAATAAACAACGAGGCTTGGTTTTCTCTTCGGGCTACACTGCCAACGATGGAACCATTCAATCTTTGGCTAAAATTATCCCGAATTTGGTAATTTATTCCGATGCCAAAAATCATGCTTCAATTATATCTGGAATCAAAAATAGCGGAGCACAAAAACATGTCTTTCGTCACAATGATATCAACCATCTCGAGGATTTAATTAAAAACACTTCACGCGAATTGCCAAAATTAATAATTTTTGAATCGGTTTATTCGATGGATGGCGACTTTGGAGAGCTCGAAAGAATCATTAAAATTGCACATAAATATGATGCTTTGACTTATATCGACGAAGTTCATGCGGTTGGAATTTATGGTCAAAACGGCGCTGGTCTAAGTCAAAAATTAGGACTTCAAAATAACCTAGATATTATTCAAGGCACATTTGCCAAAGGTTATGGTGCGGTGGGTGGCTATATTGCTTCAGATAATGAAATAATTGACGCTGTGAGATCTTATGCTTCACCTTTTATTTTTAGCACCGCCATGCCTCCAGCGATTGCCGTTGCAATCAAAAATAATATTGAATATTTGTCGACAAATTCAAGTGAGAGACAAAAGCTTTTTGCAAATGTTAGCGTTATTAAGCAAAAATTATTGGAAAATAATATAAATATATTTCCTAACGATTCTCACATAATTTCACTAAAGGTTGGTGATGCTTACAAAGCTAAAATAATTTCTCAAAAATTGTTAGATGAACATGATATTTATGTTCAACATATTAATTATCCAACGGTTGCCAAGGGTGATGAAAGATTAAGAATAACACCGACTTGTTTGCACACCCCCACCATGATTTCTCAATTAATTTTCGCTCTCGTGCAAACAATTAAGGAAGTTCTCTAAAATCAACGAAGCCGAAATATCATCATAATCTTTATTTCGAGCAGATTTTGAAATTATCATATTGCGCGCTTCAAAGCTAGATAGCCTTTCATCAAAAATAATCAGGGTCAAATCAACATTTAAATCGTGCAAAAATTTTTCTAAGTTGATGGCAAATCTCATTACAAAATTACTCATTAAACTTTCCGACCCATCCATCTTGAGAGGAAAGCCCAGAACGAGCCCCACAATATCATTCTCTTGAATTATTGAGAGAAGTGTTGCAAAATCTTTGGCATTACTTTGACGCTTAATTATTTTTTTTGGTGTGGCTATTTTTTGAAAATCATCGCAAATTGCCACACCAATTTTTTTGGTACCAACATCAAGGCCCAAAATGCGACCTTTTTTTGGTAAAATTTTTTTACAATCTTTTATTTCGCTATAAATCATATTATGCCTAAAATTACGCAAAAGGACATCGAAAAAATCTCTCGCCTCGCTCAAATAGAGGTCTCGAACGAAAAAGAAATTTTATCAAATCAAATTGAAAATGTTATTAATTGGATAGAAAAACTCAACGAAGTTAATACTGAAAATGTTGAACCAATGATTACTGTTCATGATCAACCGCTTAAACTCAATAAAGACCTCGTAAGCGATGAAAACAACAAGGACGATGTTCTAAAAAATGCCCCAAAGCAAATTTACGGCTATTTTGCAGTTCCTAAGGTTATCGAATAATTATCCAATAAATTGTGAATCAGCTTTTTTTTGAGTTTTATAATTCTTCACACAAAAATGATTTTAGTTTAGAAAATTTTATTTTTTTTCCCGAAAATAAACTAGCGCACAATCTTCTTCAAAAATTTTTTTCAATTAAAAATTTTGATGATAACCCATACAAAATTATCGTAATCGAGGGCGATATTTGTAGCGGAAAAACCCATTTGATCAAAACATTCGAAAAAGAACATAGTTTTAATTTTATAAGTCCCGAACAAATCGCAAAACAAGATCCGTATGATTTATTTTGTTATAACAATTTTTTCGTAATTGATGATTTAAATTCATTAAAAAATGATGAGAGACTTTTACAAATTATCAATTGCGCCCTTGAGTCAAAATCGATGTTAGTTTTGATGTGTCGCAATCTAGAAATGTTTAAATTAGCCGATCTAAAATCGCGATTAAAAAACTTCAACTCGGCTAAAATAAACCAAACCAACCCTCATAATTTAAAATTGATTTTCACCAATATTTTATCGCGCAAACAAATCTTTTTAGCTCAACA
>RFYG01000181.1 GCA_009925685.1 Pseudomonadota bacterium | reverse complement strand
AATCCCTCTACCAACAAGCAGAAAACCTGCTTTTAGAAGAGCTAGGCTTAAAAGATTGGAAGCCAAAACATCAATTAAGCTATATCAAGAGCTATTCAGACACGCAACAAGCAGAAAGGTTTGATGCCGAATATTTCCAACCGCAATATGATGCAATAATTGAAAAAATTAAATCATATAATCAAAAGCAAGGCATTAAAAAAGAAGTGATCTTGGATGATGTTGTAAAATGGTCAAAAGGCGTTGAGGTTGGCTCGGAGCAATATCTTGATGAGGGATTTGATTTTATTAGAATATCAGATTTTTCATCTAAAGGAATTAGCGAAACTTCTAAAAAAATTAGCAGTGAGTTATTCGCTGAACTAAAGGGCAAATATTCACCAAAAAAAGGTGATATTCTATTTACCAAAGATGGCACAATTGGCTTAACCTATCTTGTAGATCAAAATCAGGATTCAATTGTTAGTGGCGCATTTTTAAAGTTAAGACCAAAAATTGATATTGAAGCAGAATACCTTACTTTGGTTTTAAATTCCGTTATTTGCAAAAAACAAATAGAGATGATGTCGGGCGGTGCGATAATTGCACATTTAAAGCCTTCTGACGCAATGAATTTGCAAATTCCCATTCTAAAACCAGAAAAGCAACAAGAAATTTCTTCAAAAATTATTTATTCAAAAGAAAAAGATAAACAATCCAAATCCCTACTAGAAATAGCCAAAAAAGCCGTAGAAATGGCAATTGAAAGCAATGAAGAAAAAGCTACTAAATGGATAGATCAAGAGCTAGAAAAACTGGGGGTGCGCCTAAATAGCGATTAAATGACTAATATTCATATAAAACCTTCGATAGATTGGAAAAAGGAGTTTATAAATCTTTGGGGCTATTTTGAATATTTATTTAAACACGAACTTGAAATTATAGATCATTTTGAAGATCTAACTCAAGCCACCGAAGAAAATGCAAAAAAATCAACTTCAAGCACAACAGCATCAGCATTGCAAAATGTTAAAGAT
>RFYG01000019.1 GCA_009925685.1 Pseudomonadota bacterium | reverse complement strand
ATCGAAATTAACCATATTTTTAAAAAACAGGCTGTTAATTATCGGGTTTTTTTTGATGCTCAAAGTGATTATTCTTTTTCAGAAACTACCGCGAATGCATTCTTTTCAGTAGTCGATAGAGATATTATGAAAATTATTTTATATTCTGAAGTTGGTGGATTTAATATTATTAACAGAATTATTAAGAAAAAATTTCTTAACGAAGTAATAGAAAATGCAACGGTTTTTACGGTTAAGGCCCTTGTAAAATATATCGAAGATAATTTTGACGACATTGAAAAAAATAAGTTTCGTGATTCGGTTTCACGAATAATTTTCACGCGAAATTTTATTGATAATAATGCTGAAAAATTGAAATCACTCTTCAAGCTTTTGCCAGTCAATATTCAAGAAATTTTACCATCCGAATACGCACCTTTAAAAAATAAATCGAATTTATTTAAATAGTGTTTGGTCAACAATACCTAGTTTTCTCTGGTGTTAACAAAATCTTTCATAACTTCAGAATTAATATCGCGAAAGGCGTTTAGTGCACTTGAAATTTCATCGCTACTTATTCCAACCGAAGATAATGCGGCATGACTAAGTTGAAGGCCGGTTTCAACATTTTTAGATACCACAAAACTTGCACCAACTTTTTTTAGACGATCAGCATTATTGATGTTTTCAGATTTTGTAATAACAGCAATATTTGGGAAATTTTCGTGAATAAAGCGAGTAATTTTCATGCACGCGAATTCATCTTCAATTGCAATAACCACTGATTCAGCTCTATCAACCCCAATGTGACGCAAAATATCAATATTTAGTGCGTCGCCATAATAAATGTTAAAGCCTTTATTTCTTTGGCTGGTGACGGTGCGATGGTTGTTTTCAAGGATAAGGTAATTGATGTTTTTTTTGCGTAAAATATAAGATACAATTCTACCAACCTTTGAAAAACCTATAACAACAATATGTTTTGAAATCTGGCCAATTTCTCTTTTTATTTTGTTATCACGCAGAATTTCTTTGGTGTATAAATAAGCTTTAGTCTTGCGTCCAATCGTTGCTAATATTGGTGTTAAGGCCATAGTAAAAGTTACGGTGGTCATTAAAAATTGTGATATATTTGGGCTTAAAAAATCTTGTTGAACTGCGATTAAAAATACTACAAAAGCAAATTCACCGCCTTGAGATAGAAGAAGTCCAGTATGAATCGCTGGCCCAATTGGAAATTTAAAAATCCTACATAGTAACACGATAATCGTTGCCTTAATAAAAATTAGAGCAATTGAAATTAATGCAATATATGGAAAACTTTTAAGTAATAAGTCGAAATTAAATGACATGCCGATTGTCATAAAAAACAAGCCAAGCAAGATTGATTTTAATGATAAAATTTCTTCTTCAACGCGATAGCGATATTCGGTTTCGGCAACTAATAATCCCGCAACGAATGCTCCCAAAGCAAATGACATTCCGAGGTGATTAGTGATATAGGCTGAACCTAGAACAACAATTAAGGTTAAACTTAAAAATAATACATCACTCCCAGAATTGGCTATAATGCGATATAGTGGCCGAATGCAAATTCGACCAATAACAAAAATTATGATCATAGCAATTATGGCGTCAGCTAAGGCTCCCCCCAGTGCATGAGTGATATTTAAGTCAGTATTTTTTAAAAGAGGTAAGAGAACTAAAATTGGAATTACCGCCAAATCTTGCATTAACAAAATTGAAAATGAGAGCCTACCAACGCGAGTAGAATGTTCGGCGTTTTCGGATATTACTTGCATTACAATGGCAGTTGAGGACATCGCTAGGGCGCTTCCAACTATGATTGAAGTTTCTTTGGACATGTCGAAATAATATCGACAAAACAAGAATATTGTTAATGTGGTTAAAACAATTTGAAGGCCCCCAAAGCCCAGAACATATTTTTTGATGGTCATCAATCGGGCAAAAGTAAGTTCAAGACCAATTGAAAATAACATAAAAACAATCCCTAATTCGGCAATTGATTTAGTGGTTTCAATGCTTGAGACTATTCCAAGACCAAAAGGCCCTATGGTGGTTCCAGCAACAACATAGCCAAGAGCTGGACTGAGGCCAATTTCTTGGAAAATAATTACCACAAAAACTGACGCAAAAAGCAAAATTAAAATATCGCGTAAATATGAGATGTCGTGCATTTAATTCTTAGAAATTAGGGGGCTTATCGCAAAATTGCGACAAAACGGTGCTTTAAAAAAAATTTTGCTAATAAATTTTAATGATTAAGATTTGCCGGATTAAGTTAGTGATTACAAATTCAAAAAACTACAAAAAAATGACAATTCTTTCCGATAAATCAATTGCTGAGTTAGCTATTTCCAAGAAAATGATAGAACCTTTTATTGATAGTCAAATTAAAGTTAATAATTCGGGACAAAAAATTATTTCTTACGGTAACTCATCATATGGATATGATGCTCGTGTATCAAACGAATTTAAAATTTTTACCAACATTGATTCTGCAATAGTTGATCCCAAAGATTTTTCTGAAAATAGTTTTGTAAATCGTCAAACTGATGTTTGTATTATTCCGCCAAATAGTTTTGCTTTAGCTAGAACTGTCGAATATTTTCGTATTCCTAAAGATGTTTTAGTAATTTGTGTTGGCAAATCCACTTATGCAAGATGTGGAATTATAGTTAATGTAACCCCTCTTGAACCGGGGTGGGAAGGGCATGTTACGCTTGAATTTTCTAACACCACTCCTCTTCCTGCTAAGATTTATGCTTTTGAAGGTGCCTGCCAATTCTTATTTTTCAAGGGCGATAAACCATGTGAAGTTGCCTACGATAAACGTAATGGCAAATATATGGGGCAAACTGGAGTTACTCTCCCTAAAGTTTAAATTTTGGTGATGATGTTTTTAAAATTATTAACAATTTTATTAGTCTCTTTTTCTTCCTTATCCAAAGCTCAAAGCGTTGTTACGGGCACAGAAAATTCTAACAACCCTTCCCAAAATTCAACTCAACAAATTCAATTATCTGATGAAAATATTGATGATTTTAAATCCCAATACATCATCGCCCCAACCGTTGGTGAATTCAATGATCTAGAGCGACTCAAAAAAACCGACGAATCACTTCTTGAAACTAATCTTGCTCCTTTTGCCCCAAGAGTTCCAACGCCATCTCGTTTATTTACGGCTGATTTATCAATGCCTGAAATTTTTGGAACCACCAATAATTTAGCCAAAAAAGTCGGGTCATTCTATCGCGCTTATGGCGAGATAATCTTTATCCAAGGAACGGTTAGCGATTCTTTTGGTATTCCAATTCACAATGCCGTAATTGAGATTTGGCAAACAAATTCAGCCGGCAAATATCATACCTTGCTTGAAAGTGGGAGTGGATATGTTGATAAATTTTTTAGTATGTCAGGTCGAGCTATTACCGATAATATCGGTAATTATCATTTTATTACTATAATGCCGGGCTCTAGCGCAGGAAGGGCTCCCCATATTAATATGAATATTTATCATCCCAGATTTGGCAGACTTGAAACCGAAATGTATTTTATGAATCATCCTTATAATTTTACCGATTACCAATATTTATCATACACCAATGAAGAAAGACTTTTATTGACTGCCAATATGCGCACAACAGATATTTTGAACCCAAAATCAATTAAGATTGCCACTTTTAACATCACTCTAAAAGGTGTTCATCAATATAAAAAAATGTAGCATGAAATCACAAAGACAGCTTCAAATAGGCGAAAATATCAAAAGAATCATTTCGGAAATTTTTTTGCGCGATGACTATTCGGTTATGATGAATAATGTAATTACAATCCTAGAAGCCGATGTTTCCCCAGATGCTAAAAATGTTAAAATATTCATCGATATTTTTGGCGATTCAACCAAGCATGAACAAATTTTTAATAAAATTGTCGAAAACACCCCTCATTTTCGTTATGAATTGGCTAAAAAAATTGACCTAAGATTTACGCCAGAAATTTTGTTTGTGCACGACAAAACTTATCAAAAAGCCAATTTGATTGAATGCCTTTTGAATCAAACTTTTAAAAATTCTGATCACATAATTGAGCAATCAAATAAACCAAAGCGCAAAACTTCAAAAAATCGACTTTCAAAAACTTCAAAAACCAGCAAAAAATAACCAAATAATTTTTATGAAATCGATAGCAATTCTAGGCTCGACTGGCTCAATTGGCAAAAGTACTTTAAATGTTATTCGTAACAATGCGCACAATTTCAAAGTAAAATTATTGGTTGCCGGAAAAGACCATCAAACCCTTGTATCGCAGGCTTTAGAGTTTCATCCCGAAATTATCGTAATTGAAAATATTGCTTTTTTGCCCGAACTTAAATCAGCATTGCAATCTACTAAAATAAAGGTTTTAGGAGGTTTTGAAGCTGTATTAGAAGTAACAAAAATTAAATATGATTTGATGGTTTCGGCAATTGTTGGTTCGGCCGGAATGTTGCCAACTCTGAATGCCATTCGCGTTGGAACAAATATCGCTCTTGCTAACAAAGAGTCGCTTGTTTGTGCGGGTGAATTTTTGATGGCCGAGGCCAAGAAAAACAATGTTATGATCATCCCAGTTGATTCTGAACATAACGCTATTTTTCAGATTTTTGAAAATGACAATCTAAGTTTAATTGAAGAAGTTGTTCTTACGGCTTCGGGTGGGCCATTTTTCAATTCTTCAAAAAATTTTGCTAATATTTCAATTGATGAAGCCCTCAAGCATCCAAGATGGCAAATGGGCGCCAAAATATCAATTGATTCGGCGACGATGATGAATAAAGGCCTTGAAATGATTGAAGCTTTTCATTTATTTCCAATTACTAAAAAACAAATTAAAATTCTTGTTCACCCTCAATCAATTATTCATGGCATGGTAAATTATGCCGATGGATCAAGCCTTGCCATGATGAGCGTGCCCGACATGCAAATTCCAATTGCGTTCGCCATAAATTACCCTAAGCGCATGAAAATTAAGCATCAAAAGCTTGATTTATGTGCTATCAAAAATTTGGAATTTTTCGAAGTCGATGAAAAAAAATTTTTAGCCATCAAAATTTGCCGGCAAGTCCTAGAATCTGAAGGAAATGCACCAGTAATTTTAAATGCGAGTAATGAAGTTGCGGTTGATAGATTTTTAAAATCACAAATTACTTTTGATAAAATTCCTTTGGTTGTTTTAGAAACTTTAAACAAAATTCCATTTAAAAAACTTGAATCAATTGATGATGTTTTGTCGAATGACCAGATGGCCAGACAAATAGCCCAAAAAATTTCAGTTTAAAATATTTCAATTTAACTCACCGAATTTATGTCATTAATTCACATCATTTTGCACAATCTTTTTTCGTTTATCGTAATCATTTCGTTGATTGTTTTTATTCATGAATTTGGTCATTTCATCGTTGCTCGATGGTGCGGAGTTAAAATTGACGAGTTTGCCATTGGCTTTGGTAAAGCTTTATTTAGTTTTCGTGATAAAAAAAATACCGAATGGAAGTTTTGTTTGTGGCCTTTCGGAGGATATGTAAAGATGTATGGTGATAGAAATGGCGCCTCGATTCCAGATATTGAACTCATAAAACAAATGTCGGCTGAAGAGCGCAAAATTTCTTTTTTAGGTAAAAATGTTTATCAGCGCATTGCTATTGTTAGCGCTGGACCAATTGCAAATTTTATTTTGGCAATTCTAATACTCACTTTTTTGTTTAGATTAAATGGTGAAGTAATCGTTGAGCCAGTTGTGAGCGAAATAGTCAAAGATAGTGCATCATTTGAAGCTGGCTTAAAAAAAGGTGATAGAATCATCACTATCGACAATAAACCAATTAAAGATTTTCAAGATATCCGCAACATTGTCGTAACTGGTTTGGAGACCTCACTGAATTTTAAAATTCAAAGAGATGATCAACTTCTTGATTTTGCCGTGAATCCCAAAACTATCGTTCAAAAAGATATGTTTGGCGATGAAGTAAAAATCAGATCGGTCGGAATTATGGCCGATGAAATCACTCAAAATCAGCTTAATTTTGGGCAAAGTTTTGTTAAGGCCAATATCGAAACTTACAATATCTCGATTTCGATTTTAAAAACCCTTGGGCAATTAATTTCAGGCAAACGCTCCATTAAAGAATTGGGAGGTCCGGTTAAAATTGCCAAATATTCGGGTAAAACTGTTGAGCAGGGGCTCTTGGTGGTGGCTTGGTTTATGGCGATGATTTCGATTAATCTCGGAGTGATGAACTTATTGCCGATTCCGGTTCTTGACGGTGGCCATTTGTTTTACTATTTGATCGAGGCCATTAAGGGTAAGCCATTATCGCAAAAAATTCAGAGTTTTGGCTATAGTTTCGGCTTTGCGCTGGTTATATCACTGATGATTTTTACCACGCTTAATGATATTATTCAGATGATGTTTTAAGATTAGCAAAATGAAAATTCACATCTAAAAATTTTGCTCCAAAACTAAATAATTTGGGCAAATAATTAATCAAATAACTAACTCGAAAGATTTTTTGCAAAATCATAAATTTTACCGGATTTAAGCACTTCGTTGGTGTAATTAATACCATCAATAATTTTATCAAATCTACCAACCAGCTTAAGGGCAAATGCACAATTAAGAGATACAATTTCTTGGTAACTCGATAATTTTCCGGCAAAAAGTTCAAGCATTTTGTGGGCATTATATTCTGGGTCTTTGCCAATAATATCCTCAAGCGGTCGTTTGGTTAGACCATAATTTGTGGGGTCAATAATCGCTGTTTCTTTTATAAAAGAATTATCAACCTCAACTAAATATGAATTTTGACTTAAGCTGATTTCATCCATGCCGTCAAAGCCATGCACCAAATAAATTTTGGCATTGGGTTTAAGCTTTGCCACGACTTCGGCTATTTTAGGCATAATGTCAATACGTGATAAACCGATTATTTGTTTACGTGGGTTTACGGGATTTAATAATGGACCAATATAATTAAAAATTGTTGGCTCGGCAATTGATTTTCTAATATTGACAACTTTTTTTAAAGCCGGATGAAAATTAGGCGCAAACAAAAAACACAATTTTTTAGCGCATAAATTTTTATTAATTTGCGTTAAATCATCATCAAATTTTATGTTAAGTTGCGAGAAAATATCGGCCGAACCAGACTTAGAAGAGATTGCTCGATTGCCGTGTTTGGCAACTTTTATATTCATGTAGGCTAAAATTATTGCCACTGCGGTTGAGATATTGAGGGTGTTGAGTTTATCGCCCCCAGTTCCGCAAACATCAAGAGCGTCCTCGTGATTGGGAATTGCGATCATTCTTTTTTTTAGCGATGAGATTGCGCCAATAATCGAATTGGTTGGAATATTGAAAGAGTTAATATCGAGTAAAAAATTTTTAACTGAATTGTCATCAATTTTATCGTCAAAAATTTGATCAAAAAAATTTTCAAATTGATGCGCAGTATATTTTTCGATTGGCAATTTACGAGTTAGATTAAATTGATAAAATTTTTGAAAATTTCGTGGCCAAAATCTGTTGCGATTGATTCGGGGTGAAATTGAACACCGTAAATCATAAGCGACTCATCGGCTATTCCCATGATAATTCCATCTTTAGTTTCGGCGGTAATGGCTAGATTTTTTGGGCATGTGTTTTTGTCGATAATTAAAGAGTGATAACGAGTTGCCTTAAAAGGTGAGGGAATATTTTTAAAAAGATTTTGTTGGGAGTGATAAATCTCACTAATTTTACCATGCATAGGATGAGTTCTAACGATTTTTCCACCGAAAGCCTGACCAATCGCTTGATGTCCGAGACATACTCCAAAAAGCGGGATTTTGCCTTTAAATTTATTGATCACATCAAGGCAAATTCCGGCTTCGTTTGGGGTGCATGGTCCGGGAGAAATTACGATGGCGCGGGGTTTTAGATTGGAGATTTCATTGAGAGTTATGGCATCATTTCTTTTAACTAAAACCTCATTACTTCCCGCTGAAAGCAGATAATGATAGAGATTGTATGTGAAGCTATCGTAGTTATCGATTAGTAAAATCATTATATTTTCTTGTAATTTTCGAGAGTGTATTCATCAACCAATATGGCATCATAACATGCGTCAAGCATTTCTATCAATAAATTCTTCTCATCATTATTGATTATTTGTTGCTCAAGAGCTTCGGCGATATTGACCTTCAAATCCTTTTTGACGAGTTGTTTATTTTTAATGGCTTTTTTAATTTTACTCAAAATATCGAGGCTTTTGTGCTTTAAAATAAACGCATTTTCGAGGCGCCCAAGATTATCATATTTATCATCATTCACAAATACACCGCGAGTTAGGTTGTCGCGCAATTCGCCATTTTGACAAATTTTTTCGGCTATATCGGCACTTAATTTATCTGATGATGGGCAAACGAAGGCGTTAAAACGTGCAAAAAGCGCAAATGGTTTAAAAATGATTCCTAAAAAACCTGTAAAAAGGTTTTGATAGAGAGATTCAATAGCATATTGCGCTTTTGAAAATTGTTCGCGCAGAGCATGTTCGACAATATCCATTTCAGAATTTGGGCAGTTATTTTCTTTAAACTTACGCAAAATGCAGGTTGCAAAATACATTGCCGATAAGGCGTCGCCAAAGCGTCCGTTAATTTTTTCTTTGCGTTTTAAATTGCCTCCGAATTTTGCCATTGCAACATCGGCCAAAAAGGCAAAAGTGGCGCTACACCAAGAAATTTTGCGCTCAAATTTGGTAACAAAATCATGTTTAGAAGGTTTGTAGAGATAACCGCGAGTTAGAGATAATAAAATCGAGCGCGATAAATTATTAAATAAGTGATTAATATGTGCAAAAAATGCTTGGTCAAAAGCGATTTTGTCGTTATTTTCAAGAGCTTGTATTTCTTTGTAGGCGTAGGGGTGAGACATTATTGCGCCTTGTCCAAATTGAATAAGACTTCGAGTCATGATGTTGGATCCTTCAACTGTAATTGAAATTGGCGTCGAAAAATATGGATTAGCTAAGATGTTGCGTGGACCTCTGATAATGGCGCTTCCAGCACAAATATCCATGCCATCGTTAATATTTTGACGAAACATTTCGGTCGAATGATATTTGGCGATGGCGCTAATTACCGCAGGTTTTGCGCCTGAATCAACCGAACCAGCGGTGAAAGCGCGCATAGCATCCAGCGCATAAGTGCGAGATACGATTCTAGCGAGAACTTCTTCGATTCCTTCAAATTTGGCAATTGGCGCTCCGAATTGTTCACGAACCATGGCGTAGGCGGTTACAACTCGACTCACAAGTTTTGAGCCACCCGAGCTAGTTGATGGAAGCGAGATTCCGCGTCCGGCCGACAAGCATTCCATTAACATTTTCCAACCTTTGCCGATTCCATCTTTGCCACCAATTATGGCGTCAAAACTTATTTCAACATCGCGACCATTGAGAGGTGAGTTGACAAAAGGTGTGGCCAAAGGATCGTGGCGTCGACCTTGAATAACTCCCGCAGTTGAACTTGGAATTAGAGCGCAGGTAATGCCGATTTCGGTATTTTCGGATAAGATTTTATCAGGATCGCGCAATTGAAATGCTACTCCAATGATGGTTGCGTAAGCTCCAAGGGTTATGTAGCGCTTATTCCAATTTAAACGAATTTTAATTTCACCATCGGTATTTTTAAAAATTACACCATTCGATTTGATAGAAGTTGCGTCACTTCCGGCACTGGGCTCGGTAAGTGCAAAACATGGCAAATCAGCTCCAATGGCAAGGCGCGGAAGGTAAAAATCTTGTTGAGCTTTGGTTCCGTAGTGCAATAGAAGCTCGGCCGGTCCAAGTGAGTTTGGAACCATAACTGTAATAGCAAGAGTAACTGAACGCGAAGCAAGTTTTTCAACAACGCAACTATGAGCATAAGCTGAGAAACCTAGTCCACCATATTGTTTAGGGATAATCATGCCAAAGAATTTTTTGTCGCGCAAATATTGCCAAACAGCTGGGGGTAGGTCACGCAAGACTTGAACTTCGTAGTCAACGCACATTTTACAAACCTCCTCAACTTCGTTGTCTAAAAAGTTTTGTTCTTCGAGGCTAAGTTTTGGATAACTCAAGGCCATGATTTTTTGAAAATCGGGATTTCCCGAAAACAACTCGCCATCAACCCATGTGGTTCCCGATGTTAAAGCGATTTTTTCGGTTTGAGAAATTTTGGGCAATAAACCTAAAGTTTTGATAAGAAAAATTATGAAGGGGGTAAGAGTTTTTTGACGAATCGGTTCAAATATTATTAGAACCGAAATTGACCAAAATACTAACCAGAATCCTAAGTTTATTTTAAGAGGTAAAAGCAAGATAGAGAAGATGGCAAAGTAGGTTAGGTAATTGAATTTTTTGTAGGATAAAAATAAAAAAATTGCCAAATAAAATACCCATAAAAATGGGATTGATAAGATGGTATTACTAAGTACATCAAAGAATCCTGTTTTCATAATTTTGTATTTTAATTTGTGTTTGCATTGTTAACTACAAGTTCGCAAGCTGATTTAACTAATTGTCGAATTTGTGAAATATATGAAGCCCTTTCATTGACTGAAATAGCCTGTCTTGCATCAAGAAGATTAAGTATATGACTTGCCTTGAGCGCTTGTTCGAATGCTGGGAATGGGAGATTGTTATTAGCAAGATTTTGAGATTGAAGCTTGGTCTCTTCAAAGTTTTTAAATAAAATATTGGTGTCGCTATGGTTGAGAATGAAATGCGAGTTTTCAACTTCACTTTGAAAAAAAATGTCGCGATAGCTGATTTTGTTAGCTCCTTCGAGACCATTCCAATTGATGTCAAAAACTGAGTTAACACCTTGAATGTGCATTGCAATTCGCTCAAGTCCGTAGGTAATTTCTCCGGGAATTAAGGAGCATTCAATTGATCCAATTTGTTGCATATAGGTAAATTGGGTAATTTCCATGCCGTTGAACCAAACCTCCCAACCCAATCCAGAGGCCCCAACCGAAGGGTTTTCCCAATCATCTTCGACAAATCTAATATCGTTGTTAGCGATGTCGAGCCCTATGGCTTCAAGGCTTTTGAGATATAAGCTTTTAATGTTGTTTGGGGCTGGTTTAAGTAAAACTTGAAATTGATAATATTGACTCAAGCGGTTTGGATTATTGGCAAATCTAGCATCGGTTGGGCGACGACAAGGTTGTGCATAAGCAACTTTCCAAGGTTTTTTACCAAGTGCGCGAAGGGCTGTTGCTGGGTGAAGCGTTCCAGCGCCTACCTCGGTATCAATTGGTTGAAGAATTGCGCAACCTTGTTGTGCCCAAAAGTTTTGTAAATCAAAGATAATTTGTTGAAATGATTTAGACATTAAACTTATCCTACAATTTCATGAGTGGCAAAGAAAAAGGCAATTTCATTTTTAGCATTTTCAAGACTATCTGAGCCGTGAACTGAATTGGCCTCAATTGACAAAGCAAATTCTTTGCGAATTGTTCCGATTTCGGCATTAGCGGGGTTGGTAGCGCCCATGATTTCGCGATTTTTAGCGACGGCATTTTCACCTTTAAGAACTTGAACTATAACGGGACCAGAGGTCATAAACTTGACTAGATCTTTGTAAAAAGGGCGCTCGCGGTGAACTGCGTAAAAATCGCCCGCCATTTTTTCAGACAAGAAGAGCATTTTTTGAGCAACAATTTTAAGACCCGCATCTTCAAATTTTGAGTTGATTTTGCCAGTTATATTGCGATTTGTTGCATCAGGTTTAATGATTGAAAGAGTAAATTCGATAGCCATAATTATTGTTTGTATTTGAGAGATTAAAATAGAAAAGATGTAAATATTATTTTTGACAAAAAAATAATTTTAAAAAAGTTAAAAAAATTTGCCTATTAGTCAAGTCATCCCTTGATTTTTCTTTTAGTTTTACAATAAAATGAATACACAAATTTCAGTATTTAGAGCTATAATTCGCAATCTTTCCTTAAAATTCTCTTAAAAATTATGAATAACAATCAAGCGCTCACAGCCATTAAAAACTCAGTCGGGATTGAAGAACTCTACCAGATTATAAAATCAAAAGCTTCGAGCAATGACTTGCATTCATACAGTAAAAAACTAATTGATTCCAAAATAAATTTAGTGGCTCAAAAAATTGGCGAAGAAGGTGTTGAGGTGGCAATTTCAGCGCTTGATCATGATCGTTATCAAAACTCTGAAACACGCCACGAAATTATCAATGAGGTTGCCGATTTATTTTATCATACCTTGGCAATGCTAGTTAAATTTGATATTAAAATTGACGAAATTTATTCTGAACTCCACAAAAGAAATAGCCAACATGACAAACATTAATCTCTCTCAAAGCGCCAAAAACCGCATTCTTGAAATTCGTAATCAGGCTGACAATTCTAAAAAATTTTTAAGACTTTCTGTAAAAGGTGGCGGTTGTAGTGGCTTCCAATATATTTTTGAACTTGACGAAAAAAACCTCGAAGATGACCTTATAATATGTTCTAATGGTGATGATGTTATTGCCAAAACCGATTCGATCTCTCAGCAATTTATTGATGGATCGACAATTGATTTTGTTGAAGAATTAGGGGCTTCATATTTTAAAGTAAATAACCCCAATGCCAGCGCCAATTGCGGATGTGGCGCATCGTTTAGTGTGTAGTTTTCAAAGTTTTATCAGGTTAATTTAACTTAGATTGGTTCCGGCTTGACTACAAATTCCCCTTTGCCAGAATAAGTCTTTAGTTATATTGATTGCATTTGCAGTTCCGGCTTGACTACAAATTCCCCTTTGCCAGAATCCTTTTATTAACTTAACTAAAAAAAACTTAGTTCCGGCTTGACTACAAATTCCCCTTTGCCAGAATAATTCTATTCCGCGACCTTTAAACTACTATAGTTCCGGCTTGACTACAAATTCCCCTTTGCCAGAATTAGGGTGTGCATAGATGAATATGTTTCAACGTTCCGGCTTGACTACAAATTCCCCTTTGCCAGAATAGGAACTCTTGGAGCCTTACAAAATAAGGCTCCAAGGCGACTTCATATTTAAAAAAAATAAAGTTTTTTGATTAGAAAAGTTCATATTGTTCAGGATTTTTCGGCGATTTTTTTTCTGCCCTACCATTAAAAGTGATCATATTTTCATACTGCTTGTCAGTAAATTTCAGAATATGAACTTTGCCAGATTCGGGTACAATTTTTTCAATCTGTTTAATATATTTTTCTGCTATTTCTGTACCGTTACAGAATTTTTGATAGACAGAAAATTGGGCCATCTCAAAACCCAAATCCAATAAAGAATTTCGAAATTTTGTTGCTGATTTTCGTTGTTTTTCATTGCCAACCGGCAAATCGAATAATACCTGAATCCACAATATTCTGTAAGATGAAAGTTGGTTTAGCACGTAAATTTTTTAAATAATCTTTTTTAAGAAAAGATAAATTAAAAAAATATTTTTTATAAATTAAATAACTTTTTAAGAAATAAATTAAATAATTTCAAACTCAATTGGTAGTGGTGAAAGCGGAAATTGCAAATTTTCTTCGCCTTTCTCAAGGCTATTAACAAAAGATTGGCAAAGCTTCATTATAGAATTAGAAAGGCTGGTAGTTTCGCTGTTTAATGAAATTTGAATTTGCAAAATTTTGGCCAATTTTTTTTTGTGCTCCGAGGTAAGTTCTTTTATTTCGGGATTTTTTTCAGAAATTCTTTTAACAACGAAATCAACAATTGGTCGATAAGGCTCCATCAAATCATCGACTAAACAAAAAGCATTTTCCATATTATGGTGATGAACGCCAAGAGTGGGGTTTAAACCGCAAGCCAGAACTGCTCGGGCGGTGCTTGAGCGCAAAATTGCATAGCCATAATTAAGCAATGAATTAATGCCGATAGATGAATAATCTCTGCGAAAATCTTTGCCGAATAATTTTTGCCAATATTTTTTGGCGGCTTGAGCTTCAATGTTTTCGGGGTCTCCCGAGCTTACTTTTTTTGAAAGTTCAATTAGTTGTTTTTCTTCTTCGTTTGAAAAAAATGACAAAATTTTAGCTTGGTTAATAATTTTAGCTTTGACGATGGCCTGCCAAAGCCTTTTATTTAAAGGTTTTGACGCGTTAATTTGTAAGTTAATTTTTTGCTTATGAAGGTGGTGAGGGTCGGTTGGATAGAAAATTCCGGATGGTGAATAATTTTTGCCTAAAACCAAAACCATTGCCCCATTTTCTAGTAACTCATTTAACAAGCTGGTTGTAAGCGTGGCACCGGTTCCGTTTAGAATCAAAATATCGATGTCAGATATTGGAATTTGTGCTTTATCAATTTTATCAACTGAGATTTTCATAAATCCACGATTTAATGATAGTGAAACAAGTGGATCAGCAATTTCAACTACTCTTCCCATTTAATTATTTTCTTTAAAAATTGGACCGCTGTCGAAGACTTTGCCAGAGGGTGTTACAAAGATTTTTCTTAGCTTTTTCGACTTAAGAGTTTTGAAATTCAAAACAAAAGAGCCTTTACTCTCTTCTTTGCCATTTTCTTGTTTCTCATTTTTATCTTTGCTTTTGCTTGAAGCGATATTGTGGGGTAAAAAGAAGCATTGAGATGTTGAACCAATAACTTTTACAACAACGGTTTTAATTTTATCGTCTTCTTCAATTCTAACCAAATCATCTTTAAATAAGCGGATAATTAATTTGGCTGATGGATGGGGTTTTAGCTTTTCCATTGATTGATTTTCTTCGAATTTTTTTTCGTAGTTTATGTATTGAAAACCATCTTGAGATTTAGCGATTTCATAAGGGCAATTAATCTTAAAATTAGAAACGACGTCAGTTAAATATTCGCCGTTTGGCATTTTCCACAAAGAAATATGATGATTGCCGTTGGTTTTTATGATTTTTTTAAATCGTGGTTTGTTTTGTGGATGATTAATTTCAAGAACCGACTTGTTGTTATCGTATAATCTAACTCTTTTAATTCCCGTATTTTTGCTAAATTCTGGCAGAATTTTTTCTTGGAACTCCTTGTCTGTGCTGGCTTTGTTCGCTTCTAATAAGAGAAGATCTTTAATTTTTTTATCTCTTATAAAATGAACATCAGATTTTTTTAATGTGATTATTTTGGTTTTTATCACCAAATTACATTCCGCTAATTTTTTCTTTCCTTGATCAACCAAAGTCATTTGTTTCAGCTTGCCGTAGTTTGTTTCGTCATGCAATTTAACATTTTTGCCGTGATCAATTTTGTGCGAAACGATAATTTTCTCTACAGCTTCTTTTACATCTTCGCGAAACGAATTCCAGTGACTTGGAAGTTTGATTTCTAGGCGATTGATATCAAAATTTCTGGCGTTGTCGCGCGAAATTTGTTGAAGCATTTTTCGATCAGTCATGGCGATACAAACCGCGTCAATTGCATGATGACGATGATCATCACGATTCTTTTTGGTTGAGTTTGAATCTGATTTTTCTGAAAAATTATTTTCAAAAACTTCACCAGTTTCGGGGTCAAAATTTTTTATATTTTGGTCGTGTTCTTCGGTTGAATTTTTTGGTTTATGCAAAATTGAATTTAAACCCCAATTATGGCGTAAAAGTGCGGTGATTTTGCCATTGCCAATTCTGATTTTTTCTTTATCGCAAATTTGTTGTAAATATTGTTTGGCAATTTTTGAAATATAGCGCGTATCGTTGAGCTGGCTGGCTATAAAACCATTTTGATCATTAAATTTTTCCATTGCACCCGCTTCAAATCGCCATCTTTTGTGCCTCGGCATTGTTTTAGTTCGCTCTAAAATTTCTTGGTAATTATAGGGGCTTTGCGGGCCAGAAAATGCTTCAAAAGGCGAGCGATTGCCCTTGAAGGCGTTGGCCGATTTTGATGCTATAGTTTTGTTGGCAATTGAGTCGTCAAGTGTTTTTGAAAATGGCAAAATATGTTCGATTTCAAATTCGGGAGAAAAAAGTTTTTTGATACAAATTGTTTTGTCGGTGTAAGGGCATTTGCGATTGTTGATGTCTTTTAAATCAAGCTCTTTCCAAAGTTTGTAGCGCAGTCGATTTTCATAATTATCGACTTGATTATTTTCAGCTAAAACTTTCTTTGCTTCGTTATTTTCTTTTTTATTGGCATTTTGTTGCTTTTGAAGTTTGTCGTTTTGTTCCTTGGTTTGCTTGAGTTCGCGAGCTAATTCAACATGAATTTCGGCGGGCTTGCCATAATCTTTAATTATAGAATTTACCACTTTTCTAATTTGATTTAGAGCGCTATGAACCGTTGGATTGGCAATTTTACCAAATTCTTGTTCTTCTTGTGAGGCGGTTTTTGATTTAACGGCAACAACCGAAGTCGGAATTGCCTTGGCATAATATGGCAGAAAATCTTGATCGCCATTTCCATAAGCTTCATCGCTATGTTTGATCTCAAGGATTTTTAAGGCTTGGTCATAGCGACAATTATTTTGTTCAATAGTTTCACATAATTTTTGCAAAATCTCTTTGCACATACTGCCAACCGCAGTGGTTTTAAAGTGATTGATAGTTAATTTGCTGAGATTTTTTGCTTGCTCTTGCGAGACTTGCCATTCGTGTTGAGCTTTGTTTTCAATGTTTAATTCATCATCTTCGTCAAGTAAAAATTCAACAATTTCATCTTGTTTGGTGAGTGAAAATTGATGCCATAAATTGCCAAAATATTTTTCATCGCAAAGTAAATTTCGTGTTGGATTGGCTTGAATATCAAGCCTTCTTTCGCTTTCAAGATTGAATTCAAAATCGTTAACAAAGCTAATTTCTTTTGTGTTAATTTCTTTGCGAAGTTTTGAGAATTTCACATCGGATTTTTGTGAATTTAATTTTTCGATAATTTTTTGCTTTTGCTCAGGGGTTAATTCAATTATTTCGCGAGTGTGAATATTTTTTAATTTTAAGTTATTTACTTCCGATAAAATTCTAAATTTGCAATAGCTTGGCAAAGCCAAATAAGCCCTTGGCAAGCCTTTTGATAAAGGATTTATTTTGAGATAATTTGCAAGTATTTCTTGAGCCCAATTGGGCAATTTACCATCATTAATTTTACGAATATCTAAAAACCTACAAACGCCTTTATCTTGAGGTTTTAATTTGCGTTGAAAGAAAATTATATCTTCAATTTTTGCCCAATTATCTTCAGAAATATTTTGGAAATTTTGTTGAAAATTTTTAATTGCTAAAAATTCATCGCGATACATTTCGCGAGTTGGATATAAAACATCATAATCAGCTAAAGCTCTAGCATTTAAGCCATTTTGAAGGCGATATTTAAAAAGATATTCGCCAAGTGTTTGACAATTATTTTTCTGAATTTCTGATTGCAAATTTTCTCTTTTATCTTGATCGGTAATTTTGGCATTTTCTTTTTTGGATTTTTTTTCATCTTCATTTTCATTGGTAATTTCGGATTCCTTTTGAATTTCTTTGCGATTGCTTTTAAAGCCTCTTCTTTGGGCTAAATGGAAAATCGCTCGCGCTAATTCTTCAGGTTTTAATTGTTCATATAGGGCTTTAGCTCTAATTTCATAAGGATTTAATAATTCTAATTTTTTGCGCGAAATTTCATCTTGTGGCATCAAATTAATTTGAATCAAAAAATTCATTAATTGTTTTTTGCGAGATAGGTTTCGATCGCGTCTTTTGCGCATTCCACGAGCAACTCGACGAGCCACCGCTAAAGGTTCGCCAGTTTTTGGATCGCGACCATCAGAAAAAATTCTTGAACCAGTATCGATAATTTTTTGTGGCGAATTTTCTTGGTTAAGTTCAAGAATGGCAAAGCCAATTGAGTTGGTTCCAAGATCTAGGCCAAGTCGATATTTCATAAAATTTATAATAAATGATTGAGAAAATATTTTTTGAAAATAATCTATTAAAAGATCCAGAAAAAATTTTATACAAATTGGGGAATTTGTAGTCAAGCTGGTAACAAGAGAGTTTTGAGAAATCAAAATTGCTCACAAAATTAGGCGAGAGGTTACGACCTCTCGCCTTTTGTTTTGAGGTGTTTGTGAGATATAAAAAGATGTGTTTACGAAGTTTAAAAAGATGAGGGCGTATAAAATCCGAGTGTTTTGGTCATGTAATTACCAGTGCTAATGGTTAAGTGTAATAGTTTAAATTTAATCTGACACTCTGTAAAATTGTTCAATTAATTAAAACAAAATTTACAGGAGTATTTATGTCAACATTAACACAAAAAGTAATTAAGCCAAAACTAGGATTATTAGAACTAGCAAAACAACTTGGGAACGTATCTCAAGCATGCAAGGTAATGGGCTATAGCAGAGATACATTTTATCGTTTCTCTGAACTTTATGAATCTGGTGGTGAAGCCGCACTACAAGAAATCAGTCGTAAAAAACCAATCGTTAAAAATCGAGTTCCTGAATATATTGAAAAAGCTGTAACTGATTTAGCAATTGAATTTCCTGCCTTTGGTCAGCTTCGTGCAAGCAATGAATTAAGATTAAAAGGAATTTTAATATCTCCTGCTGGGGTAAGGTCTGTATGGCTTCGTAATGATTTAGAAAATTTTCAAAAAAGATTAAAGGCACTTGAGGCAAAAGTTAATCAAGAAGGAATTATTTTAACCGAAGAGCAACTTTCTGCTTTGGAAAAAATTAAAGAAACCAAAGAAGCTTATGGCGAGATCGAAACTCATCATCCTGGATTTCTTGGATCTCAAGATACTTACCTTGTAGGAACTGTTAAAGGGATTGGCAGAATATATCAGCAGACTTTTATTGATACTTATTCACGAGTAGCAATAGTTAAACTCTATACTGA
>RFYG01000180.1 GCA_009925685.1 Pseudomonadota bacterium | reverse complement strand
GTCGTTTCCGTAATGTCCAATTAGTTCTACTGTATTTTTATTATTGTTCATGTAATTCGTATGTTTTTGTAATGTTATTGAATAAAATTTTTCCTTCTTTTACAAGAAAATAAGCGATATTTTCTAGTGACTGATGTATTTTTGAATGTTCTTTTTCGTCGCTGTATAAAAATAAATTTTCTAGTTTATTATTTAGTTTATCGCCATCAATATGATGAACGCCTTCTCCTTTGCCATTTTTTGTTCTATTTAGTTTTCTGCCAATATTTTTCTCTACTACTAAAATATGTTCTGGTCTATACATTTCCCATCCATTTGAAATTTCTAAATAATCTTTATTTTTAATATATTTATAGCCTCTAGCAGAAATATACTCGCATTTTTCTTTTCTATTATCAAAACGAGGCTTGTATGGATGTTTTTTTCCTTTCTTATGATTATTGCCAAACTGTTTTCTGAATTTTTCTCTATTTAAATTGAATTTACGTTTTCCTCTTAGCTGAATTGCATCCCATGTCCTATTTGGCAAAAGCTCCAGCAAAACTTTTTTTTCCATTGTTTCATAATGGTTTTTTACGATTGAATCTTCACTATCTGTCCATACTTTATTTATGTTCACAATTTATTATATGGTGCAGATCTAACTTATTCAAGAATAAATATTATATTACTGCCATAGTAACCAATTAACTGAACTTTATTATCATTCTTATCGTTAATCATATATCTGTAAATTTTTTAATTTCCAACTTACCGTTGCTGAACACTATATACTCATTTAATCCATTGTCAATACAAAGATTATCGCAATCTGCTGGATTTACGTTGCCATCTAAATGATGTGGATTAACTCTACCATTTTTATGATAAGTGTGACCAACGATTTGTTTTAATCCTTCAATAGGCTGAAACTCTTGTTTGAAATCTAACCAGACAATTCCTCCACCCTTTTTAGGGCCACCTCGACTACGACCAGCAAAATAGAACCAGTGATTTTGATCTGTGCGTAAAGCAATATTT
>RFYG01000179.1 GCA_009925685.1 Pseudomonadota bacterium | reverse complement strand
TAACTTAATTTGATCGTCATCAAGATTTATATCTTTTATTAAATCATCGATGGTTAACAAAGCTCTTTCTTTTTCATTTTCATCATAAATCGAACAATAAAGTTCTTTTTGATTAAATAGTTTTTTATTTTCACTGCTCCCGTCAAAACCAAGCAATTTTAAATTATTTCTATCGAAACCAAAACCAAAGAAGAATATTTTTTTTGCTTCTTTGATTTTTTCTCGAGCAAGCTTGATATGTTTTTGGTTTTCCTCATCTTGTTTTTCAGCAATAACTTTGATTCCTTTAGATATATTAACTAGCTCTTCCCCATATACACCAGAATTACCTCCAAATTCTCTGACCACAAAACTATCAAACATATCTTCATCATAAATTTTGTTATTTTCTTCCCAATCTAATTTGCCTAACTTGCCGTATATATGAATGATTTTTAACTTTTTTTTAAACTCTTTTAGAGGCTCTTCCCATTCTCCATCGCCTGTGCAAAATCGATCCAGACAATACTCAAACAATAAATCATAGTTAAAGATTATTATGGTTAGATTTTCGGTAATTTCTTTTAGATCATTTGGGGTTTTGACCTTTTGGATAAGATTGGCAAAAAAATGAGAAATCCAGTCGATGTTTTTTTTATCACCTTTTAAATCTGGCTCTTTTGAATCTTTTTCATCAAATTCGAATTTAAATTTATTTCCCAAATCCTGATATTCACCATTTTCAGTCTTAAACTTAATTGCAGAGTGAATTTCAGAATCAATTAGTTGCCGTGTAATCAATAATTTTCCGTATTCAGAATATGTTTTTTTGTAGGTCCTTAGAAAATAATCAATTTGCGAGTCTTTGTATAATTTTAGCTTTTGATAAAAATTTTTTTGATCCTTAAAAAAAACTTGTCGAGAATTTACTATTTTACCAAATCTATTCTCGCTAACATTTTCCCCTAAAGTAAACGATTCAGGATTTAAAATATCATCGATCTTGGGATCGTTGAAATAAATATTAGAGTCAGATGAACC
>RFYG01000178.1 GCA_009925685.1 Pseudomonadota bacterium | reverse complement strand
CTTTGTTTTAGCGTGTGCAGTCTTTTCTGCAGCAAGTTCTTCTGCAGCCTTAGCAGCAACAGCCTTTAGATTTGTTACCTCAGAAGCAAGGTCAGATACAGTAACAAATTTAACTGTTGACTTCTTTGCAGCATCAAGGCCATCAACATCAGTGATTACTCCAGGAAGCGCAATGCTTACTGCAGCCTGTCCAGCAGTTGCAGAATACTTTGTGCTGAACTTAGAAAGTCCAGTTGTTGCATCAGATGCTGTAGCAGCAACTTCAATTGTTGCACCAATTACAGTAACAGTAGGTGTAACTCCAGCAACAATATTGCCAAAGATGTCAGTTACCTTAACTGTATTTTCTACAATGCTTGCAGTGCTTACATCAGACTTAACTGTTGCTTCAAGATTATATGCGGTACCTGCTGTACCCTTTACATAATATGTAAGAGTGTTTGGACCGTTAACAATTGTTACTGTTCCAACTTCAGTAGTTGTTGTATAAACAAAAAACTCTGCTGTTGTGCCAGTTCCAACATTAATAGTTAGTGTAGAAGAACCAGACTTTGAAGTTACTGGAACTGTAGAAGTGTGTAGTGCTGAAACAACTGCAGCCTTTGCTGTTGTTACAACAACTGATGTTCCTGCAACAATGTTTGTGAGCGCAAACTTAACTGCATCTGCTGCCTCAACCTTATTGTCTGCTGGAACTGCAGCAACCGCAGCACCTGCGATTGTATTAGCATCGTTGTCTGCAATTGAATTTACAGTAACAGCAACGGTAGGAACGTTAGCATGTGCTGGAGTTCCAACTGCCATTGAACCCAAAAGTGCTGCAGACACAATGAGGGCGATCTTCTTGAATGATTTCATTCATTTCTCCTTGTTTTCGTTATTTATCTGACTTTTCGCCAGAATTCTATTATAGCAGATATCGTAATCTATAGCAAATTGAACTTATCTAAAAACTCTTTTACATCATCTGGCATATCATTATTTCTTTCTGCCTCACGTTTTTTCATATCTTGACGCATTCTTTCTCTATTAGCATCTGCCCAAGTATAT
>RFYG01000177.1 GCA_009925685.1 Pseudomonadota bacterium | reverse complement strand
GACGCCGGAAGGTCAGAGCTGTGGTCTCATCAAGAACCTCAGTATGCTCTGTGAGATCAGCACGGACTTCCCTAGCACTTCGATAAGGGAGATGTTGCTCCAGGCCAACCTGACGCCAGCCCTGGAGTTACAGTCAGGCACCAAGGTGTTTGTCAATGGCTGCTGGCTGGGTGTGACCGACGACGCTATCAAGTTATACGACGATGCTATGGATGCTGTGCGTTATGCTACGACGTACATAAAAGAAAACTACTATACTGACGATAGCTACATAGCCTTCTAAAAACACGAATAAAAACCCTTTTAATATAGTTATGGCAATATCAATAATCGCAGAACCACAAGACTTCACACCAGCTTATAACGAGTGTAAATTTATAGTTAGTAGCACTAACGTAAACAATCAAGGATTCAGATATATCTTTGACGTGTACGAAAGCGGAACGTCTAATAAAATAGCTGAGTATAGAATTTTACCAGATACGAATGGCTACGGAGAACAAGACCTTTCGAAGTTGTTAAGCAATCAAGTTACCTATGACTTTAACCCTACAAATACGACTATTTATGTGGCGAGTAATAGTAACTACGCTTACGATGTAAAGTTTGGAGAAGAGTATTTAACGACTACTTCTTACACGTCTTCTCTAACCAATAGTTCCGGAAACGTACAAATAAACGTAACGAACACTTTTGTAGTAGGTGACCAAGTAAACATAGCACAAGCCGACGGCGGTGTAGCAAATCAAACGTTAGAAGGTTTGCATACTGTTATCGGTCAAGGTGTAGGATATTTCGTAGTTGACGCGTTATGGTCGGATGTAACCGATGCGACTATAAACGGAGATGTTACCTATGCAGATAACCGAAAAACTATTACGAGAGATATAACGACGACTTTACGAAAGTTTGTTTTCAATGGCGTAATTAAATGGGTGGACTTCCCTATATACGACCAAACGGATTACACGTTAGATAACGCGAGTGGCTTATGGCTAACAAACCAGCCGTTAAGTTATCATTGTACGTTAGGTCAAGACTTATGGTTAAACTTTAAGAATAACGATAACTTCACTCTT
>RFYG01000176.1 GCA_009925685.1 Pseudomonadota bacterium | reverse complement strand
TATGCGGTTTCAATTTGTGTTACTTTTTTATTTGCTGGTGGTGGCACAATTGAAAATCCAGTCGGTGATGGATTAATCACGTATCTTGTTAGAAAGGCAACTAACGATGGCTATCAAATGGCATTGTTGGGATTATTGGTCATTATTATTGGATATGGTGGACTAATCTTTTGTTTAAGAAACGCCATTAAAGTTACCAAGGATATTAAGGCAAAAAAAATCAGCGTAGAAAAAATTAGCAAGACTAGAGGTGCTATTGAATTTGCATTATTAGCAATATTCTTGATATTGAATCAAGTTATAGCTACGAAAGATCCAATAAATCCCGAAAATTTTTTTCGACCCTCTAACACCAATAACGAGCCGACTGCAGAAAGCTATAATCCATCAGTAGAAGAACAAGTTAGGCTTGCTGGAATTGA
This sequence comes from Pseudomonadota bacterium, assembly GCA_009925685.1. Taxonomy (GTDB): domain Bacteria; phylum Pseudomonadota; class Alphaproteobacteria; order Rickettsiales; family UBA1997; genus CAILUF01. Next base: position 719 of record RFYG01000176.1, on the reverse strand, counting down.
TACAAACAAAGGCTTACCACAAAAAATAGATGATGCGACAACACTGGAAAAAATTACAACAGATGGTCGCAATATGACTTACCATTACATCCTTAGCAAAAATCTAGATAAAGAAAAGATAAAAAATTTTATTTTGCCAAATATTATAAAAGGTCAATGTGGAAATACTGATACAAGAAAGTTGATATCAGAAAATAATCTTTCTTATACCTACTCTTATAATCTTATTGATGGGAGTTTTTTCTTTGATATTAGGTTAGACGAAGAACTCTGCAAAAATCACGGATATTAGCTTTCTGGTTGAGTGATTGCAGGATGACAAGCAGAAAACAAAAATCTTATATCAAAAATCACTTCATTCCAACCCTGTATCTAAAACAGTGGTATGGAAATAATCACAATTTTTTTGCTTGGGAGTTTAATAACATTCAGAATTTGTTTTGCTCATTAAGTGGACATCGTAATTCTGGAAATACAGAGGTATTTAAAAAAAAGTTATATTGGCTCAATACAAAAGACAGTGATTATCAAATTTCACTTGAAAGAGATGGGTTTGGAAAGTTAGAAAAAGAGTTTTATAAAATTCTGGAAAAAATTGACTCTCAAGGCATCAATGTTCTTAGTGCTTCTGAAAAGTCAGACTTGCTAAAGTTTGTTAATAATTTGAGAATTAGATCTCCAAAAATTGTGAATGATCTAAAGTCTGAAGAACATGTGCG
>RFYG01000175.1 GCA_009925685.1 Pseudomonadota bacterium | reverse complement strand
TCGAGAATGGCTGATGATAATGTGAGCAACAATGACAACAAAATTATTAGAATTATTCGTGGAATCTATTATTTTCCCGTAATTCAAGATGGCATTGGCATTATTCCGCCAAGTTTGGACGAAATTGCTAATGCAATTGCAAGAAATTCGGGTGTTGCAATTTATCCATCTGGAGCAAAATGCGCGAATATGCTTGGACTTTCTAATCAAGTTCCTGCGCAAAATATTTATTGGACACATGGCAAATCATTAACCAAGCAAATCGGCAAAAATACTGTAATTTTTAAACATATTCGAACTAATCCAGCCACAAATATTCCATTGATTGTAATGATTGTATTAAATGCTTTAAATTATCTTGGAAAAAATAAAATTGATGATGTGATGGTTGATAGATTCTCTAAGGTTTTGAGCGATTCAGATAAAAAATATTTACAAAAAATGTCGTCAAAAGTTTCAGGGTGGATTGCTGATTTTATCCCTAAAATTATTGCCCCTTAGAAATGAAAAAATTCATCACATTATCCCAAATTGAAAGAAAAAATCTTATTCAAAAAGTTGCTTTTGATCTAGGAATGAGATTTGATGTTGTCGAAAAAGATATTTGGGTTTGCTATGTTTTGGAAAAATTATTTTCGTTAGAAGAATTGCGAGAAAAGCTTGTTTTTAAAGGCGGGACTTGCCTTTCAAAAGCTTATGGTTTGATTGAAAGATTTTCAGAAGACATCGATTTAACAATTGGTAGATCTTATTTAAATCTTAAAGAAAATCTCAAAAAAAACAGAACAATTAAATCAGACATAAGACATAAAGCCCATGATTTTGTTAGAGTCGAAATTTATGAATTACTAAAAAAAGTTTTTGAAAAAGATTTAGAAAAAAATAGCTGGAGCTTGAATTTTAGTGAAGAAGATAAGCTGACTTTGCTTTTTCAATTTCCGGTGTCTCCAGAAATTTTTCCACCTTACTCAGTTCCCTTCCTTCCAAATGATTACTACAACTACATCAAGCCAAGCATAAAGCTAGAATTTGGAGCGTTTGGCGATGATTGGCCATGTGAGGAAAAAACTGTTGAACCTTATGCTAAAAAAATTCTACCAGATTTTTTTAATGAATCGCAAGTTAAGGTTTTGGATGTTAAAAAAAATTTTATT
>RFYG01000174.1 GCA_009925685.1 Pseudomonadota bacterium | reverse complement strand
CTGATCCCTGCTATGATCAACCTCTGTACAGTAAAAATTGCAGCAATTATAATGATGAGATAAAAAGATTAGCTGCTCTGGAACAGGATAGACAGGAAGCTGCATTGTCCAGCACAATAGCATCCGTAACCAGCACAGCAACTACTCCAGGGGGCAGCGTAACAACAACCATAAATGATGCCAACACAACTAATCCTGGTATAACAGTAAATACTAACCCTCCACCTCCAGATAAACCTCCGCCTGAAGATTCGGCTTCTAGTAGACCACCGCCGCCTCCCCCACAGACGACTAGTGTGGCTGGCGCACCAGTACCCAGAGAAGAACTAAGACAAGAAACACCAAGACAGGAATCCAGAGATGCTGCACCCAGAGCAACTGTTCGAGTAGAATCTACATCAGATTCGACTAGCATGGCTCTTAATTTAATCAGACAAAATCAACAAAGAGAAACTGCCATAGCTTCAACTGCCAGTCAAAATGCCATACAAACTGCTAGCATAGCAGCAACTGCTAGCATTAGACAAGCCGAAGCTGTTGCCATGGACGCTGTTAATAGAAGTCAACAAACAGCACAGACTCAACAGCAAGTAACTGGAACCGAAAGTATATTGTCTAATAACAGAGAACAAACTTTTAACATGGGTCCTACTCCAGGCAGCACCAGTGTAGTAAATATGGCCATACAACAAAGATCAACCCAGGGTCAAACTATAGTCGATATGCCTCAGCAACAATCTACAGCATCGACCAGTACCAGTGCCGTTGTTCAATTCAATGCCATGGCAACTACTACAGTACAACCAGTGCAGATGTTTAATCCACTACAGCCGCCAGTATTTTCAGCAGTGACACAGCCAACAGCAACGCCCTATACTCCACCTGTGCAAGCACAAACATTTGAAACACGTTTATCAGATTCCAATCAGATCATGGAGCAGGCTGTAAATACCAATAACAATCAAATAGCCATACTGCAACCTCAACAAGTCGTAGCAAGTATTCCACAGACCACAATTCAAACAGCCATTGTCGCTCCCGTAGTAACCGTTGACATACCACAACCACAGATGAATTTTATTAGTGACAGAACTAACCCCATCAACGATATTATTGAAGCTAAACCGGTCATGCCCGAAGCAGACCGCAACAACACAAACACACAACAG
>RFYG01000173.1 GCA_009925685.1 Pseudomonadota bacterium | reverse complement strand
GCAGTCCCAAAAGAGTCAGCAATGGAAGTTTTGCGCAATTTAATTTGCACATAATTTAATCCCAAAATTCCATAAACAGAATTATTTTGATCAATTTGATAAGATGGCTTCAAATCAAGTGAAATATTTTGAGTTTTTAAAGTTGATTTTGTGTTTATACTATAAGAATTTCCAGTTGAAGCAATAGCTCGAGCTGATGATGAATAATCATTTCCATTATCATCTAAGTAAATTCCCGTAGAATTATTTCTCTTATCTTCTTCCGACATTGAATAACCAAGCTCAATATCAAGATTTTTATTAGCATTATAACCAAGAAAGAAATTTGGATTATAACTTTTAGTTTCATAAAATTTTGAAACCGAAGGCTTGTAGATAGACCCGTCATCTAATGTGAATGAGGTAGTTTTTAGCTGAAGATCTTGACGCTGAATATCAACTCCAGCATAAAAATCAGATTTAGCATTAGCGGAAGTTAATGAAGCTAAAAAAAGCGAAAGCAAGAGAAGATATTTTTTCATAATTAATAAATTAAAATTGGAAAAAATTTTGAATATTCAAAACTAATTAATTTTTATAAATTACTCAGAAAAAAACAAGCGATTATCCTAGAAAAGTTATTTTATTTTAAATTCGATATAATCATAATTCATTGTCGCTGTAGCTTTCTTACCGCCCAAGGTTTGATCTCCAGAGCGTTAACTTTGTGACTATTTTTGTAAAGCCTAGATTTGTAAGAGCCATCAGCGAGAAGGTTTTAGCCCGTATCCTTTGATTAAATTTTCAAAAAAACTAAACCTTATCGTGGATGTCACGATTTATTTGCGACAAAGCAGTTCATCTCAAAGCTAAATTTGCGAAGCAAAATTAATTATCAGAAGTCGGCATTTTCATTTGCAAATCTCGCGCAACTTCGGGAGGCATATAATTTTCATCATGCTTGACCAATAATTCTTCAGAATAAAATTTGTTTTCACGCAAATCAAACTTACCTTTGGCAACTACGCCCTGCTTATCTCGAAACAAATCCGGCAAAATCCCGCGATAGTTTATGATTAAATCATTTTGATAGTCCGTGATAATAAAAATAGTATTTAGAGCATCGATTTTTTTCACAGAGTTTTCTTTTATCATCCCCCCCACTCTTATGATTTTTTTGCTATTTTTAATT
>RFYG01000172.1 GCA_009925685.1 Pseudomonadota bacterium | reverse complement strand
TATTGACAGGCTCTGCTTTATGTCTTTTTCCAAGCCTTGTGATATGTATACCTTGAATTTTTTCTAATGGAATATCGGGCACATTAATATTTTATATTATGCCTTCCACCCGATTTCCAAGAAAAGAACGTGATGATAGTTTAATTAAAAGGGAGAGGCTTGATGATAGTGCGGATGATATTATTTCATATCTTAAATCCTCCCCTGAAAAACAAGAAGAAACTGATAAAAATCTTAGTTTTTCTCCTGAAAAAATTTTACGGAAATTTAGAAATGCCGGTGGACCAGATTATAATTCGCTTAAAGAATTAGTTAAAAAGAAAATAGAAGTTGAGTTTAAAACAAATCATTCTGAAAAAGAGTTCTGTTTAAAGCTCTTTAATTCCATTGTTCAGAAAGTAGAAAATACTTCTGTCCTAACAAAAGATGTTAGCAAAACTCCTTACGCCCCGAGATCTGCCACTCCAGGATCTGCCCCCTCGAGATCTGTCACTCCGGGATCTGCTGCTGGGGGATCTGTCACCCCGAGATCTGCCACTCCAGGATCTGTCACCCCGGGATCTGTTGTTCGTATTATGAGATATGGTAATCAAAAAACGCCCGTTTCACCTCTTGCTCTGGATGATTTAAAGGCCCCCAATAGATAAATTTCGATGAAAATACAGTTCAAGATTTTTGGTTAAAAACACTAATTTTAAAATCTAATTAATTGAATTTTTGGGCATTGCCTGAGTTTGTGTGTAATAAAAATTTAAATATTAGATATTTGTTAAACTTAAAACTTAGCCAGATAATCCCTATAATTTGCTTTTGATGGAAAAGATTTTTTTGTTTTAAATCGGCAAAAACTCTAATAAACAAGTTCTTCTAATTATATTGAATAGGATGGGATTTGGTAATATCCAGATTTATTGTAGCCTTCAAGAAATACTTAACAAAAAAGATAAGGACTTTGCCAATATGTTGAGGTTGATCTAAAATCAACGCTAACTTCCAAAGTTTGGCAATTCAAAAAACTTCCAATCATAGAAAAGCAACTAATTCACATGGATCTAGTGTGGCGTTGGCGTAATAGTTTTTAGGCTAGAAGAATTTCCATAAAGTTTTCCCGTCCTTAGCCTCCAGCCTTTGCAAGACGATAAAAGTCTCATACTCCCAGTTGATTTTAAATGTTTGATAAATTGTTGATTATTTTCTATT
>RFYG01000171.1 GCA_009925685.1 Pseudomonadota bacterium | reverse complement strand
TTAAAAGCACTTGACAAGAAAATTAGCGAAGATCTTAAAAAAGCACTAGACAATCCACTGGCTAACAAGTAGGTGACAGATGCGAATATTACTACTAACACTACTATTAGCTGGCTGTAGCGATATGTATCGCTATCCTTGTCAAAATCCAGATAACTGGGAGCATAAGGTATGTAAAAAGCCTTATTGCAGTGCTAACGGTACTTGCCCAGAAGATTTAACACCATATGAACGCGACAAAGTAGCTAATTCTACTAAACTAACTACACCAGCACCAAAGGATTGTAAATGATTAAAGACCTATGGGAAGGCCCACGTTATACAGAAGATGAGTTAATGGCTAGGCTTAAGTTTTTTATTGGCATGGTATTAGCTCTTACACTATTTGGTATTGTTTTTGTTGTACTCTACAGTCTTATATTTGTTACGCAACCTATGAACGGTATAAGTCCTGTAGATAATAAATTTTTTGAGCTAATTATTCCTATTGCTACATTTTTAACTGGTACACTGAGTGGTATTATGTTAGCAAGCGGTGATAAAGAAGCACAAAAACAGGCACTAGCTGCTGCTAATAAAGGTTGGGATAAACCACCTAGCCCTCCACCACAACCAACAGTAACTATTGGTAGCGGTGGTATTACAGTTAGTCAAATGCCGCAAAGTGGTAATCAAAGTGTTACACTAGGTTTTGGTGGAAAACCAATGCCACCACAGCCACAATTCCCTGAACTATAAAAGGAAAATTTATGCATAAAATTTTAATTGCACTTTTTGCTACTAGCTTACTAGTACAACCAGTACTAGCAGCAGAAGCTAAAAAAGACGAGCCACAAAAGAAAGAAGAAAAAGCTCCTGCTAAAGCAGATGCAAAAAAGGACGAGCCTAGCAAAAAAGAAGAAAAAGCTCCTGCTAAAAAAGAAGAAGCTAAAAAAGAAAAAGCCTGTATTGACAAGGTAAAAGATGGCAAGCCTGTTTTAGGCAAAGATGGCAAACCTGAGCAAGTCTGCAAAGAGGTTAAGGTACACGAGAAATTAGAAGGCACCAAAGTACCCGATAAAAAGTGAAATTAATCTATAGGCGGCCCATGAGTAAAAGCTCTAGCAAAAAACAGCGTAACTCTAATGTAATACCACTTGAGTTTGGTTTTCGTGATGTTAAACCACTAAATTATATTCAAGAAACATACCTACGTGCTATA
>RFYG01000018.1 GCA_009925685.1 Pseudomonadota bacterium | reverse complement strand
CGTTACATCACCGTAAGGTGAAGCAATTGGCTGATGAGTCGGGGCTGGTGCTGTTGTGCGGTCGCTATGAGGCAGTAGACCAGCGCTTGATTTTCTAATCCAAAAATTATCGAGAAGAAATTGTTAATTTTAGAATCTTGTTCATCGTTTTTATTATTGATATATCCAAAAATACCCAACATATTGCAATCACATTCCAAAAGCGCCCTTATGCAACCAGTTTTATTTCTGTCAAAAGCATAACGAACTGGTTCATCTTTTCTGCTATTAATTTCTTTTTCAAAATTATTTGGATTAACATTTTTATCTCTAATTAAAAACTCAACAATTGCACCGCGATCATTATCAATAGCCATTCTCAGAGGGCTAATATTCAAACTTTTTTCTAATAATTTTTTATCCTCAATAAAAATTTTTATAGCATCATCAGATCCTTTGCAAAAAAGTTCATTTATTTTTGAATCAAGATCTGAACTTGCGGAGGAATATTCATCGATTTTAAATTCTGGTAGAATTTGTTTGAACAATTTTAGATCTGGGGCTTTTGAAGATTCAATCAGAGCTCTAAAGCGGTAATCAGGAATTGTCATTTATAAATAATATATTTAATTAAACATATAATGTTTAATAATAACTTTATATTATAAATTCAATGCACCTTGATTAAATTTTGCTTGGATATTGGAAATTTATTTCGGATTTTGCCCAACAATAACTTACTCTTGAGACTCGTTTAATTTTTTATAAAATTTTTCGAAATCTTTAAAAGAAGTTTTTTTCTTTTCAGTTGATTCTAAGTTGATTAGGAAATTTATAGCTTTGTCCTCAACGGCGTTAAGGCGAATATTTTCAAGGATTTGCGGATTTTTTTGATAATATTCAATCACTTGTTTTTCTTGCCCTGGGAACCTAGCTAAAGATTTTTGAAGTTCTTTGTCTAAATCTTCCTTGGTAACTTCAATTTTATTAAGTTCACATATTTTTGATAAAATTATGCCTGAGCGAATAAGTTTTTTGGCAAGCTCTGATTTAGCTTCACGAGCCTTATCTTTTTCTTTGTCGTTTTTGAATTTATTTGGATTGGTTTTTAGTTCATCTTCAACTGTTTTCCACAATGATTTAGTTTGTTCTTCAACCATTCCGGTGGGCAAATCAAAATCATATTTTTTATTTAAAAAATCAAAAAGTTCGATTTTAAAAGCATCGGTCGACATTTCTTGATTACGCTTTTCAAGCTCTTGCTTGAGCTTATCTTGAAGGGTATTTTTGTTATCAAAACCAAATTTTTCTTTGACAAATTCATCGGTGATCTCTGGCAATTCGGCAACCAGAACCTCGTGGATTGAGACCGCAAATTCCGCAGATTTGCCTGCAAATTTTTCGGAGTGATAATCTTTTGGAAATTTAACTTTAACGGTAACTTTGTCGCCACCCTTTTTGCCAACTAATTGCTCTTCAAAATCATCAATAAATGATTTTGAGCCAAGCTCCAATTGATAATCTTTGGCGCTTCCGCCTTCAAATTCTTCGCCATCAATTTTGCCGACATAATCAATTTTTACGGCATCGCTAAGCTTGGCTTTATAGCTTGGTTCTTGTTTGGTCCATTTGCAAAAATATTTAGCAAATTTTTTGGTTTCTTCTTGGATTTCAGAATCTTCAAGGATTATTTCGCGTTTTACGACTTTGATTTTTTTTAAATCGATTTCGGGAACTTCGGGGAAAATTTCAAGAGTAAGCGCAATTTCAATATCGTGTCCAAGCTCCATTTTTTTGAGATCAACTTTGGGTTGAAGAGCTAATTTTAGTTTATTGTCGGCCACAATTTTACGAATATTTTCGGAGATTAATTTTTCAGCTTCATCGGCCATAATCGCCACGCCGTGTTTTTCTTTGATGATATTTGCAGGAACTTGACCTTTGCGAAAGCCCTTGATGTTGTAAGTGCCTTTGACTTTTTCGATATAATCATCAATTTTTTTATTGACCAGTTCTTTGGGTAAAATAAGGCTAAATTCTTTGCGTAATTTTTTGTCAAAAGTGTTTTTAATTTGAGCTTCCATGATTTTTGAAATTGGATTGATTGGTAATAATGTGGCGCAAAATTGTATTAATAAAATTTAATTTAACAAAATATTTTTTTTGGACATTAAATCAAAAATTTAGCTATTTTATTAAGTTCTTTTGGGAGTTTTTTTGGAGTTTTTTTTAGACCAAATTCTGTCAAGAAAAAAGAACCAAAAGCCATTAATAATTGGCTCGATAATGGCATCGATGGTTGCCAATTCAAGACTGGTGTCGGTTATTAATTTGTTGCAAGTCATGGCAATAACAATGTGTCCGCAAGTGTAAATTATTGCGCGCAAAATACTGCCCTTGATTGTTATTTCTCCCAATTTAGCCAAGGGTGCTTTTTTTAAAACTTTCATAATTTTTAGTTAAATATTTTTCGAGTTAGAAAGTAACTTTGAAATAACGGTTTTCGTATTATTTTTTTGATATTTCATGTGAAGGGTTTTTTTATAAACCAACACCGATTGGGTATTTAGAATTTTGGTGGCGGGTTTTTAAATTTTATAAATTTAGAATAACTAACCAAAATTGAATTGATTAGTTATTTTTAATATAAACCTCTCCCCCCATTTCTTTGAATTTGGCACTCATTTTTTCCATGCCTGCGTCAGCTTGGCGGGCTTGCTCATTTTTGGCGTAATCGCGAACGTCTTGTGAAATCTTCATCGAGCAAAATTTTGGTCCGCACATCGAACAAAAATGCGCCAACTTAGCGCCTTCAGCTGGAAGGGTGGCGTCGTGATAAGATTTGGCCATTTCTGGGTCAAGACTTAGATTAAATTGATCTTCCCAGCGAAATTCAAAACGCGCTTTGGAAAGTTCGTCATCGCGCTCTTTGGCTACGATTTTGCCTTTTGCCAAATCACCAGCATGAGCCGATAATTTGTAGGCCATGACTCCGGCGCGCACATCTTCTTTGTTAGGTAAACCCAGATGCTCTTTAGGAGTTACGTAGCAAAGCATGGCAGTTCCAAACCAGCCAATCATTGCTGCGCCAATGGCCGAGGTAATGTGGTCGTAGGCGGGAGCGATGTCGGTGGTTAGGGGTCCAAGGGTATAAAATGGTGCTTCGTGGCACAGTTCGAGCTGTTTTTCCATATTTTCTTTGATGAGATGCATTGGCACATGACCCGGACCCTCGATCATCACTTGACAATCGTGGCGCCAAGCGATTTTGGTAAGTTCGCCTAAAGTTTTTAGTTCGGCAAATTGTGCTTCGTCGTTGGCGTCGTTGATTGACCCAGGTCGAAGCCCGTCTCCAAGTGAAAAACTCACATCATATTGTTTAAGGATTTCACAAATTTCTTCAAAGTTGGTGTATAAAAAGTTTTCTTTGTGATGAGCAAGACACCATTTGGCATGAATTGAGCCACCGCGCGAAACAATTCCGGTGGTACGATTGGCGGTAAGTGGCACAAAAGGAAGGCGCACTCCGGCGTGAATTGTAAAATAATCGACCCCTTGCTCGCACTGCTCAATCAGGGTATCGCGATAAATTTCCCAAGTAAGTTCTTCGGCGATTCCTCCGACTTTTTCAAGTGCTTGATAAATCGGCACCGTGCCTACTGGCACAGGGCAGTTGCGAATAATCCATTCGCGGATATTGTGGATATTTTGACCAGTTGACAGATCCATCAAAGTATCGGCGCCAAAGCGAGTCGCCCAAATCATTTTTTCAACTTCTTCTTCAACCGATGAAAAAATCGCTGAATTGCCAATATTGGCGTTAATTTTGATTAAAAAATTGCGTCCAATTATCATTGGTTCGGATTCTGGGTGATTTATGTTGGCGGGAATAATTGCGCGACCTGACGCAATTTCATCGCGCACGAACTCGGCGGTTATAAAATCAGGAAATTTGGCGCCAAATTTTTCGCCGGAAAATCTTTTATGACGCGAAATGTTTTTGAAGTGTTGTTCTTCGCGGGCAATATTTTCGCGAATGGCGATATATTCCATTTCTTTGGTGATAATGCCAGCGCGGGCATAAGCCATTTGAGTCGGGATTTTCCCTTTTTTGGCGCGTAAAACGCGGTGATTTTGTAAATTAAATTCGGGAACTTTTTTGTGATTAGCGATGCTTTTACCATTATCTATACCATTATCTATACCATTATCTTCTGGGCGAATTTTGCGACCTTCGTAATGTTCGACATCTTCGCGTTCAAGAATCCATGAATTCCTAAGTTTTGGAAGTCCGGAGTTGAGGTCAATTTTGTTGATATAATTTGCGTCGGAATAAACTCCGGAAGTGTCGTAAACAACAAAATTTTTACAATCAGATTTTGGTGATAATGAAATGTTGCGCATGGCAACTTTAAGGTCTTTAAATCTAGCGCTTGGAACATAAATTTTTTGTGAAGAGGGCAATGCGCCCAAGGTGATTTTGTTATTTAACATTTTTTGTTGGATTGAAGTTGAGTGAGGGGCAAGATTAGGCTTCGGACGTCTTTTTGCAAGAGCTTTTCTTAGTGTATTTGGGTCGCGTGTTTTAGTTTGCGGTTCACAAAATAATCGTTGGCGACTTGATAATAATCGATTGCGTGATTGAAATTAAGGTTTGAAAAATTAGTAGTGATGGTTTCTTGAGAATCGTGATAGCCGATTTTTTTGATTACAACATCGAATACTTTACTTTGTTTTTTAAGCTCCAGCATAAATAACTGATTGTTGATAAAATATCCTAAATCTGAGTAAGTGCTAATAAAAGCTCTCTGAGTATAATTTTTGTTAGCTCTCAATAAATCGACCCCAAAAAATTTTGATTGATAATCAAAACCAACAATTCCCAAGAGAGTTGGCGGAATATCTATTTGGCTCGCATTTTCGCTATATATTTGGGGTTTAATTATTTTTGGAGCATAAATCATGGCTGGGATTTGATAGCGCCAAACCGGTAAATCAGTTTTGCCAGCCGAACCAGCGCAATGATCGGCAATAAAAACAAAAATAGTTTTATCAAACCAAGGCTTGTTTTGGGCTTGTTTGATAAGTTGTCCAATGGCGTAGTCAGCATATTTTACCGCCCCAAAGCGATTAGTTTTTGACGGAATATCGATTTTGCCTTCGGGATAAGTAAATGGACGATGATTTGAGGTGGTTAAAACATAATTAAAAAAAGGACGATTTTTGGCGAATGATTTATCGGCCTCGCTAATTACTTTGTTGTAAAGATCTTCATCAGAAACCCCCCAAACATTAGAAAAATTTATTTCGTCGTCACTAAATTGGGGGCGATCAATTGCTTCAAAACCATTGTTGGCGAAATAATAATTCATGTTGTCAAAATAACCGTCACCACCATAAATGAACTTTGTTTCGTAACCTCGTTCAATAAAAGGAGTGCCGATATTGAATAGATTTTCGTTGTTTTTTCGGCGAACAATTGAATTTCCTGGAGTTGGTGGAATAGAAAGGGTGAGCGCTTCTAAGCCTCTAACAGTGCGGGTTCCAGTGGCTTTAAGATTGGTAAAAAAAAGCGATTTTTTGGCCAGTTCATCGAGATTTGGTGTAATATTTTTATCGCTTCCAAAAGATTGCATATATTCAGCGCTCATACTCTCTAGCGTTACGAAGATGATGTTGGGCTTAAAATTGAGATGATTTTTGGCGAGGATTTTTTTATCAATGTCATTATTGTTGGTAAATTTCGCATAAGGTTCTTGCTTAGAAATTAGGTCTCGTAACTCACTATTTGCATCGTTTAAATCTTTACTTAGATAAAACTTTTCAAAATCAATTTGATTGTTGCGATAGGCTGAGAAGAGTTGATATAAGCCATTCTGAGCAATTTCTCTGTTATAATTATTGTAGAAAATTTTATCTATTCTTGAGGCGTCAAATAAGAAAAACTCGGCGCTTAATAATAAAAAAATTGTAATAAAAAAGGCGAGGCGCGCCTTGACCGATTGATGGTGGAGTTTAACAATTTGTTTGCGGGAAATCCAAAAAAATATTGAACTTAAAAATATGATTGAGGCGAAGATTGGGATGATTGGATATGATTCGACAATATTGCCAATTACTTCGGTGGTATAAATTAGGTAATCGACTGCGATGAAATTGAAGCGCACGTTAAATTCGTCAAAAAAAACCACTTCAGAGCATGTTGCAAAAATAATAATATTTATGGCGATAAAATATAAAATTTTTAAAAAAATTTGATGGAACCGATGATTAAAAAATTTGCGCTTAACGAGCAAAAAATAACAGGCTGGAACTACAATTATGTAGCCGAAAGTGAGTATATCAAAAAATAATCCGATCGAAAATATTTTAGAAAATTCTAAAAAAGATGGCGTAATTTCTTGGCGATAGGTAACTAATAAAAATATTCTTAAGATGAAGGCGAGGGCGCAAAAAAACAGCAACAACCATAATAAAGAAAAATTGGGTTTTTGTTGTTTGAAACTGATCACGGATGGTTATTTTTTAAACATTTGAAGCATTCGCCAAGTAACCAAGAAGCCACCAAAAATGTTGATAGAAGCAATAATGATTGCGATAAAGCTGATGATGGCAACTAGTCCAAAACTTTTGGCGGTCCCAAGGGCGATAATGGCGCCGACAATAATTACTCCAGAAATAGCGTTGGTAACCGACATAAGCGGAGTATGAAGGGCAGGAGTTACTTTCCAAACGACAAAATAACCAACAAAACAAGCTAAAATAAAAATACTAAAACCAAATATAAACGGACTAACCCCACCGTTATTGGCCATGGCGTAGCTTAGTTCGGTGATTTTCAAAACTAATTGATCTGATTTTGAAGTAATTTCTTGAGTAAGGTCGATTATTTCTTCGAGGTTGCCGGGCATAATTTAAATTTATTTCGTTAGTGGATTGCAGAGAAAATTGAATGTTTGTCGGAGATTTTTTAAAATCTTATAAAGGTTTTTTTTACAGTAAATTGATTTTTATGCGTCGTTGATCGTTGATTTGCAATTCTCGCGATGCTCGAATTGTCGAACCTAAGGTTCGAACCTGCCGATTAAGTTTTTTAGGATAAATTTTTGGTTGGGGCGGCAGGATTCGAACCTACGGGTGGCGGTACCAAAAACCGCTGCCTTACCACTTGGCTACGCCCCAAAATGAATTGTGAAAATTTTTATGATTGGCAAAAAAATGAGCGCAAAGTGTATTTTTCAAAAAAAATTAAGTCAATATCAAATCTGTTTAGAAGTGCTCTTATTCAATATGTTTATATGTTGATTAATGACTAAAGTTATTAGAATTTTTTGGTAAAAAAATTTAACAATAATTTATAAAATGTTGCTTTTTTTGGGGTTGTAAATTTAATCATTTTTGGAAAATCAATCTAAAATTTTTATATTTTAATTATGCAATTCGCCATTCTAAATATTTTATTTAAGCCTATCCAATGACAAAATTTCATAAAATTAAATTAAGTAACCTCAAAAAAGCATTCTCGTTGGTAGAGATATCGATTGTTGTATTGATAATTGGATTGCTAATTGTTGGTGTGTCAAAAGGCATTGATATGGTTTATGAAGCAAGAGTAGCAACTGCCAGAGGCTTTACAATGAACGCCCCGATGAAGTCAATTGAAGGTTTAGAATTATGGCTCGAAACAACATCTCAATCATCTTTGTCAAAAGATTCGAGTAGTGTTTCAAGTTTAAGTAATCCTGAAGATAATCAACCAATCGGCATGTGGAATGATATCAAGAATCAAGGAACAATTAAATATAATGCAATTCAATCAAACTCATCTTATAGACCTGTATTTAAAAAAGATGGCATCAACAAGCTCCCAGCTCTTTATTTTGATGGTGTTGATGATTTTATAGCATATAGCTTAGTTGACGGTGAAACTAGAGTTTATGCTTTAAATAATTTTGTAATTTTTGCGGTTGTCTTTCCTTTGAGTTCTTGTGTCAACACCTCGGGAGCAACTGGCGCAACTTCTGGTCAAAAATATGCGATTTATCCACAATATGGATTAGTTTATTCAAATATGGGATCTATGGCAGGAGCCGGAATATCTGTTTGTACAAATTACATAAATGCGGTTGAGCATAGTGGATACTATATGCCACTGATGATAACCTATTCGAACACAATAAACAAACCCGTTCAAATTACTTTAAAATATGATAAAATTGGCTCATCTCTAACATCAACATTATATGTAAACTCATCATCTCAATTAACTGGATCAAGTACTTATAATGTGTTTCCAAGTTTTAATTTTGGAGGAGGAAATTGGGGTTATTTTAAAGGCTATATAGGAGAGGTAATTATATATTCAAATGAACTAAAGGATAGCGACAGAAATTTGATAGAGAAATATTTGATGGATAAATGGCGAATAAATAATTAGCTAATAAAAAATTTAAAAATTTTTATTCAACCATTTTCCATAGTTTAGCTTTTATCCATATTCGAAAGCGGTCGATATAGCTGAAAACTGCCGGAACCACAACCAAAGTAAGTAGAGTTGATGAAATCAAGCCCCCAATAATTGCTACCCCCATCGAAGTCCGCATCGAAGCGGTTTCGGTAAAGCCGATGGCTACTGGCAGGGTGCCAACTATCAATGCAATTGAGGTCATTAAAATTGGACGAAGTCGCACTCTGCCGGCGATAATCAAGGCTTCGGTGCGAGACTTTCCTTCGTCAATTAAGCGATTAGTGAAATCAATCAATAAAATTGAGTTTTTGCCCGATACACTGACTAACATAAATATTCCAAGCATGGTAAAAATATTGACGGACTCGCCAGTGATATACAAAGCATAAAATGCTCCACAAAAAGCCAGTGGAAGCGCTAACAAGATGGTAAATGGCACCACGAAAGATTCGTAAAGGCTGGTTAAAATTAAATAAATGAAAACGATTGATAGCAATAATGCCTTGTTCATTGAAGAAATCATGTCTTGCATATTTTCTGAATCGCCCGAAAAAGAAAAACGAACCGAATTGGGCATTTTAAGCTCTCCATCTTTAAATTGTTTTTCATAGTCGGCGATTAAATTACCAAGTCCAATTTTGGGTGCAAGACTTGCGGTAATTTGAATATAGCGTCCGCGATCTTGACGATTAATAGTTGCCGGCTCAATATCTTCTTCAGTTTTGGCAATATCAGCCAAACGAATAAGTTTGTTGTTGAGGTTGGGAACGTAAATATTGTTGAAATTATCTTTGATGTCTCGTTGCTCTGGTTTGAGGCGCACTCGAATGTTATATTCAAGACCATTTTGACGAAGCTTGGTTGGAGTAAATCCTTCGACATAACCACGCAGTTCATTGCCAACCGCTTGGCTATTGACGCCATATTTTCTCGCTGAATCTTCTTTGAGTTTAACTTTAAATTCAGGGCGAGTGGCTTTATTGCTAGTGTCGACATCTTTAAGGCGTGGATCTTGTTTAAGTTTCTCAAACAAAAGTGAGGCATATTTATCGAGCTCTACTTTATCGTTGGAAATTAAAAATAAGTTGAAGGGTTGTCCGCGCGATGCGCCACCCGAAGGGTCAAAGTCTTTTACAACTGGATTGGCATAAGAAAAATCCTTAATTTGCGCACGCAATTTTTCTTTGAATTGCGAGGTGCTAATATTGCGTTCTTTTTTAGGTAAAAGTTTAATATATAATTCACCGCGATTGGCCTGACGCGACATCGTTCCTGCGGAAGCGGCCGAGATAAAAACTTCTTTATTTTGGCGAACGATTTCGTCAATTTTTAAAGCGACGGTGCTTGTGGCATCTAGGCTAGAATCAGCTGATAACTCAAGACTAACGGTAATTTCTCCATTATCACTTTCGGTCATAAAAGTTTTGGGAACTTTGGTGAAAGCGACGATACTGCCGGCGATGATTAATAAAGTTGAAATAAGAATAATGGCGGGATGTTTGATGGAGAATTTTAATGCGCCTTCATAACGATCTTCGAGATAAAGTTGAAAAGCATCAAATCTAGAAATCTTTTTATCGTGATGTTTATGCAGTTTTTTGTTTTGCCCCGAAAGATAAGCGCATAAAACTGGAATAATCGAGATGGCGACGATAAGACTAATCATCATCGCAAATGAAATAGTTAAGCCGAATTGTTTTAAATATTGACCAACCGTGCCCTTTAAAAATGAAATTGGCGTAAAGACCGAAATTACTACGGCACTAATAGCAACAACCGCCATTAAAATTTCACGCGAAGAGGCGATTGAAGCCTCAATGGGGTTCATACCGCTTTCGATTTTGCGATAAATATTTTCGACTACCACGATAGCATCATCAACCAATAAACCTACAGCCAAGCTCAATGCAAGCATAGTAATTACATTGATTGAAAAATCAGCGCTATACATAATTATGAAAGCCCCGATTAAAGTGATGGGTAGAGAAATGGCGGTAATAATGGTGGCGCGAATGCTTCCTAAAAATAATAAAACCGTTAGAACGGTTAAGGTTATCGCAATCACAACCGCTTCTTGAATATCAAAAATATTGCTTCGAATATAAACGCTGGCATCTTTGGTTGAAGTAATTTCAGGCTTTCCTTGCATGCTTGCAAAATCTTTTTTAATTTTTTCGATTTGTACTTTAACGCCATCAACGGCTTTGATAATATTGGCGTCGGATTGACGATAAATCGTTAAAAATAATGATTTTTTGCCATCCAAATAAGCGCGAGAATTTTCATCTTCTAAACCATCAATTACAACGCCAATGTCGGAAACTTTAGTCGGAATTTCGTTGGAATAAAAATTAACCAAAGTATTTTCGATTTGATTGATTTCGTTAAACTCGCTGGCGCTTCGAAAAACGCGTTGTTTATCACCAACATCTCTTTTGCCAATCGAAACATTTTGCCCCGAAAGAGCCAATTGGCGGTTGATTTGCGACAAAGAAACATCGCGTGATTTTAATTTATTTTGATCGACGAGAATTTGAATTTCTCTTTTTCTTGCTCCTAAAATTTCAACCATGCCAACATCGGCGGTTTGCTCTAATCTAGGGCGCACAAAGTTATCGGCTAAGTCAAATAATTCTGATTCAGACAAATCGGCTTTTAAAATAACCGTTAAAACGGGCTGGTCCGAAGGGTCGACGCGACGAATTATTGGCTCTTTAATATCTTCGGGAAGTTTGGGGCGCGCTTGATTGATTTTATCACGGATTTGTTGTTCGGCGTATTTTATATCGGTGTTTTGATAAAGCTGAACAATAATTTGGCTGGTGTCTTTCATGCTTCGCGATAAAAGTTTTTTAATACCCGAAACGGTGCTTATTTCTTCTTCGAGAGGTTTAGTGACCAAGCTTTCAATCTCTGAGGGTGCGGCACCATCATAGCGCGTGGCAATAAATATGATGGGAATGTCGATATTGGGGAAAAGCTCTACATTCATCTTTTTAAAAGCAATATAGCCAACGGTAATAATAGCGATCATCAAACTCGAGATAAAAGCGGGACGCTTTATCGAAATTTCAGTAATGTTCATTAGTTTTTTAATTCGGATTGATAAAGTTTTTGATCGGCAATTAATTCGTGAAGTTTTTGAGCGAGTTGTTGGGTGGTGAGTTCAGAATTTGAGTATTCTTGCTCAAAAACTAAAATTTGATAAGTTGATGTTCGACCGCGCGAAAGAAGGTTTCTTTCGTTTTCGAGTTTTATTTTTTGAATTTGTTCAACCTGATTTGATAATTTTAGATTTTCTTGATAATCATGCAGATTTTGTTGCAAGTTAATCCAATCAATTTCTTGTTGAAGGAGCTTTTCACGATATGAAACTTTTTCAGCTGAGGCTTTAATTCTGGCCCCTCTGCGAATATCTGCTGATAAACCAATATTGACGGGCATAGAAAGTTCTAATCCAATTTTGCCATTTGGCGCATTGCGATCAAAAGTATTAGACAAGGCGTTAATTCGATTATTTTCGACTTGGTTTAAAGAATATGATGCATAAAGATTAAGCGCAGGCTTGTTGCTTTCTTCTTCAATTTTGGCTTGAGCGACGGAAGCTTCGACCATGGCTTTTTGCGATTTAATATCGAGTCGGTCATTTTTGCGTTGCGCATCAAATTTTAAGTTTATTAATTTATTTATATCAAAAGAAACGAGCTTTTCTTCAACATAATCATGTTGTAGGTTGCGTCTTTTGTTGAAATCTCGTGCCGATATTTTTAAGAAATTCTCGGCTTGATTAACCGCTAGTTTTTTGCTTTCAACCATGGCCTTAGCCTGCAAAACATCACCTTTTTCAGCCAAATTCATTTGTTCTTTTTTGGCGAGATAATTAAGAATTTTTTGCGCACTATTTAGGGCGCGAGTTTGAATTTCGTAGGCTTTTTGGGCATAAACCATCAACCAGAAACTTTTTTCGGCACCAACTAGCTCGTTCAAACTAAGGGCTTGCGCTGATAATTTTTGCGCTTCATTTTCGAAGAGCGCGCTATCTTGGCGAGCGCGAGTGCTTTTACCTAGAAAGTTTTGCCAAAGAGGAATGTTGAGCTCGGCAACCGGAATTGCTTGATAGTTTTTTGAAGCTAATGGATTGGTGGTGAAGTTGGTGTTGAAATCGACATAGCGAGTATTGTTGAGGGAGTAGTATATGTTGGTGTTGATACCGTAGCTTGAATTTTGCGATAAACCGATGCGACTATTTTGATTTTTAACTGATTTGTAACGAATAAATTGAAGAGCGCGGTTGGGCTCTGCAAAACTATATTCACTGAATCCGTAAAGTTTTATTGCCGAAATTAATTGAGCTTTTTGTTTTAAAAGTTCAAAACTGTCGGCATTTTTAAGTGATTTTTCGATGGTTAAATTTTGATTTTGAACTTGCGATAAATAATCTTCTAAACTAAGTCCAGAGCTGGTCTGAGCAAATAATTCCTTGCAAAAAATTGTCAAAAAAACAAAATGAAGAAATAATTTTTTAGTAAGTTTTTTGTTAAACATTGTTTGAAGCTGTAAATCATAAATGAATAAGGAATATAAAAATATCATATCTAATATTGAAGAAGTTTTTCATGAATTTTCAATATCGAACCACATAGCGTTGGCAATATCTGGGGGTTGTGATTCGATGGCTTTGTTAATGGCGCTTAAAAATTATTGTACTCCAAGAAATATCAAAATTTCAGCTTTAACAATTGATCATAAAATGCGAGCCAATTCAAGCTCTGAAGCCAAAAAAATTAATATTTTTTTAGCCAAGCAAAAGATTTCTCATCACATAATTAACATTCCTTCAAATTTAATTCCAAAATCTAATATCGAGGCCAAATTGCGAGAAATTCGATATCAATTGCTCAGCGAATTTTGCCATAAAAACCACATTAATTTCTTGTTTGTTGGCCATCATTTGGGCGATGTCGCCGAAAATTTTTTGATTCGATTAATGCGCGGAAGTGGCTTAGATGGCCTGTCGCCAATTAGGCGATTATCTATTTTTAATGAAATTAAAATTATTCGACCCTTTTTAGAAACTTCCAAAGATGAACTAAAAAATTATTTACGCGACCAAAAAATTCAATGGTTTGAAGACGAAACCAACGATGACGAGAAATTTTTGCGTAATAAAATTCGTAAATTTTTAGCGAGTTTTGAAGATAAAAATATTATTGAAAAAAGAATTTATAGCGCTTCAAAAGAGATTGAAAAAGCGCGGGATTTTTTTGATGAAATTATGCGGAGTGTCGAGCCACTTGTTATCAAGCAAATTGAACCGAATTTATACCTAATTAATCGAGTTGAATTGCGCAAAATAAATTCCGATGTTGGTCACAAAATTTTAGCTTTATTATTAATGAAAATTTCTCAAAAAAATTACAAACCGAGGCGCGAAAAACTTGCCAGATTTTATGACTATTTATTGCAAGATGAAGGTCTTAAAAAGCGTGAATTTTATGGTTGTGTGGTTGAAGAAAATAAAAGCCCTATCAAAAATTCTGAAGCCAAAATTTATTTAAAAAACTCTCGCTAGAAACTTTTTAAATAGCCGATATTAAAGCCTTGCGAATCATATTGCCCATCATTTCCCGAAATGCGTTTAAAATAACCAAATTGCCACGCGCTATCGTTTGAGTTTTTATAGATAAGACTCGGCGAAATAATGTGATTAAAATTTTTGGAAAAATCAAAATTCTGTAAATGCTTGAAGCTATTTTTTGTTGGCGATTCTTTGGCAGTAACGGCCCAAATCAAATCATGTTGAAAGAGTAGGGAAAATTTTGGATTAATGTTAAATCCTAGATAAAACCTTTCGCGAATTTCATCAAAAGGATTGTTGAATTTATGGCGATATGCCAGCTCAAGGCGGGCAAAATAGCGATTATTACTTTTAATGAGATTATTAATTAATCTATCAGTCATGTTGTGGGCCAGTAATAGCCTCAACTCATAATCGTTTTGTTTAGGCATTAGCGATAAATATTTGTTCTCGTTATAAATTCCGTGAAATCGATAAGAGTTGTGAACGATGAAATTAATAAATTTGGTGGAAGCGAATCGATAGCGATGAAAGAATTCCACGCCATTAAAACTATAAGCTTCGGTGTTGTTTTGGTATGTTGAATCTACTCTTGAAAGTTGAGTTAAAGCTCCAAGTGAGGCCAGATTTGAGATCGGAATTTCGCTTAAATGATTGATTATTTGTCGATGAGTTGATTCGCCAAAAGCATGGCCTTTAGTTGAGCTTAAAGTTGTTAAAGATTGGATATTAATATTTTTTGAAATTGATGATTTGGGCTCTAGATTTTGGGCAAAACATTCAAAATTAATGAGAATTATCGATAATATTATTGGATAAATCACATTAAGTTTTTTTGTGCTTTTTTTCATGATTAAAAATAAAATGCAATATTAAGCCGATGACTATTCCCACAAGTAAATCAACATATAAAGTGGCTAAAATTATAAAGATAATAACGATAAATTCTTTTTTGTTGTCTCTAAAAATTTGAATAAAATTTTGTATATTTATCATATTTAGAGCAATTATTATGAGCATTCCGGCTAAAACACTTAAAGGAATTAGATTTAAATATGAGTTAAAAAATATCACCATTAACAGCAAACATAATCCATGAAAAAAGTTTGAAAATTTATTTGAGGCCCCATAACTCACATTAGCCGAGCTTCTTACAATTTCGGTTATCATCGGAAGACCTCCTAACATTCCACATATGAAATTGCCAATTGCAATAGCGCGTAAATCTTTTTTTAGTTCGGTGTGGGTTTTAGCAATTTTATCTAGAGCAATTGTTGATAAAATTGTTTCAAGGGAAGCGACGGCATAAATTGTGAAAACCGAAAACCAAAATTTAAAAGAATATATCTGAGATTTTAATAACTCAAAATTTGGAAAATTAATCGCATCTTTGATGTGCGATGAAATGTTAATAAAATTATTATTACTAGGATGGGCGAATTGTTGAAATAAAAAATGCTGATTGTTTTTTAGATCAAAGAGCTTGGCAAGCATAATTCCTAGGGCAATTACCAAAAGATAAACCGGAATAATTTTAAAAATTCTATTTTTGGTTTCTAAAAATTTTTTCCAAAAAACTATTACAAATATGACAAAAAATCCAATCGAAAAACTTTCGATCTGCATACCTAGAAGGGCTAGAGGAATATATTGAATAAACTCAATTATCGATACTTTTGGAGTTTGATAATTGGCGAGAATAAAAAATTGTTTTAACAAAACGATTAAGCCAATTGACATCATCATACCTCGAATTACATATTCAGGAAATTTGCGCATTATTATCGGAATTTTGGTGAATGAAGTTAAGAATTGCAGAATGCTTGCCACAATTATAGCGCCAAGAGTTAGAGTATAACCCAATTGATGATTGCCATTGCCAAGTTTTTCCACCGAATCAACAATTATAACAATTAATCCGGCAGCTGGACCATTGATAGCGAGTTTATTGCCACTAATTTGAGATACGATTATTCCCCCAATTATTGCCGTAGTAATCCCCGACATAATTGGAAATAAAGAAGCGCTAGCGATAGCTATGCACAAGGGTAGGGCAATAAAAGATACCAGAAGACCAGAGATAAAATTAGTTTTAAATTTATACGTCATATTCTTTGAAAAAATTAATTAAATTACTGATAAAAATACTCATAAGAATGCTTAATAAAATACCGCTAATTACCGCTATTTTCATGGCAAGAGGAACGGGTTTTAATTTTGGTGGTTTTGTTGGTCCGATCGTCTGAATAACAATTGGCATAGCCAAAAGCAATTAATAATAAAGTTATGATTTTCCAAGATTTGTTTAATAGCTTCGCCGATCATAAAATCATCTTCGATAAGTAAAATTCTCATTAGTTTTAAGTTGTTAAATTTCTTTGGATATTTATTTTGTTTTTAAAAACATACCGCAAGCAAGAAAGCAAAATGAAAATATCCGCCTCATTAACCGAGCAATATATCGCAAAAATATCGCAAGAAAAAATCGTCGGTTGTCTACTCTATGGCCCAGAATCAACAATATCAAGATACCGATTTGAAATTATTGCCAAACAAATCGTAAGTGATTTAAGTGATCCATTTTTAGTGGTCAATTTAAGTAGCGAAAGAATTAAGGAAGATAAAGCAATTTTGGTGGATGAGTTTTATTCAATGTCGATGCTTGGTGGGCGAAAACTTATTTTGATTAAAGATGGCAATGAAGATGTCGTTCAGGCCTTAAAAATATTGATGACAGATCCGCAATACGGTCGAAAGAGTAATAATTTTATTTTGATTTTGGCGGGTGATTTGGCAAAAACATCAGGATTACGAAAAATAATCGAGGAGAGCCAATTTTTGATGGCGTTGCCATGCTATGAAGATAGGGTTGAATCAATTCGGAGTTTTGTAATTAAAGAAATGCAAAAAAATAACATCGAAACCAATCCTCAGATTATTGACATGTTCATTAAAAATTATGGTAAAGATCGCCATCTAATGCTTAATGAAATCAATAAAATTAAGAATTATTTATCGAAAGATGAAAAATTGACGCCAGAAATTTTTGATAAATTATGCACTTCTGGCCAAGACAATAATTTATATGATTTTGCAATTGAGTTTGCCCGCAAAAATTATGACCAGTGCATGATTATGGCAGAGCGCGCCTTAGAAGTGGGAAACGAATCGATAATGCTTACGCGCAGTTTAATTAATTACTTTAGCAAACTTTATTTTGCTAAAGTTGGGTTGGAATTGGAAGGAAGATCCCTTGAAGAAGTTGTAAAATCAGCGCAAATTTTTTTCAAAAACGAAAAAGATTTTAAAGTAAACCTACAAAATTTATCCCTAAAATTTATTACCAAAAGTTTGCAAAGTTTTGAAATTTTGGAATTAAATTTAAAAAAGGGTAATATACCGCAAAAGCTTGTATTTCTAAGCTATGTTCGTGGTTATATAGTTAAAAAGAAAGTTAAAACGAATTATTTTAAAAAAGTTGAAATAACTACTTGACATGATAAAATTAGACACCTAATCTTTTCGCTCCTGATTTTTTATTTGCAATCCAAACTATAAATTGTTTTAAGCTAATTTATCGGTATGTATTTATTGGTAAAAGTGGTTAAAATATTTATATTTTAGCAAATCAACTCAAAATCATTGGAAAATTTCTAAACTAGCTTTCATAAGCATAGTTTATAAAAAAATCGTGAATATTTAGTGTTTTATTAAGCTTAAAAATTGTAAAAAATTTTTAAACTACAAGAAAGAAAAGTAAAGGCGGTAGTTAGTGTTTATAGACTAACTCTCTTTATTTTAGGTCTTTAATGTCAGATTCTAAAGAGAAATAATTAGTCCAGACAAATTCTCAACTTGAGAGTTTGATCCTGGCTCAGAACGAACGCTGGCGGTATGCTTAACACATGCAAGTCGAACGGGCTTAGGGGCAACTCTAAGCTAGTGGCAAACGGGTGAGTAATGCAGAGGAATCTACCTAGCAGTAAGGAATAATTTTGGGAAACCAAAACTAATACCATATATTACCGACCTAGTCGGGAAAGATGCGTCGCTGTTAGATGAGCCTCTGTCAGATTAGCTTGTTGGTGAGGTAAAGGCTCACCAAGGCGATGATCTGTAGCTGGTCTGAGAGGATGATCAGCCACACTGGAACTGAGACACGGTCCAGACTCCTACGGGAGGCAGCAGTGGGGAATATTGGACAATGGGCGCAAGCCTGATCCAGCAATACCGCGTGAGTGATGAAGGTCTTCGGATTGTAAAGCTCTTTTAGTGGAGAAGATAATGACGGTATCCACAGAAAAAGCACCGGCAAACTTCGTGCCAGCAGCCGCGGTAATACGAAGGGTGCTAGCGTTGTTCGGAATCATTGGGCGTAAAGCGTACGTAGGCGGTTTAGTAAGTCGATTGTGAAATACCCGAGCTCAACTCAGGAATTGCAATCGAAACTGCTTTGCTAGAGTTTAGTGGGGGATAGTGGAATTCCTAGTGTAGGGGTGAAATCCGTAGAGATTAGGAGGAACATCAGTGGCGAAGGCGACTATCTACGCTAATACTGACGCTAAGGTACGAAAGCGTGGGGAGCAAACAGGATTAGATACCCTGGTAGTCCACGCAGTAAACGATGAGTGCTAGTTGTCGGGATCTTAGGTTCCGGTGGCGAAGCTAACGCGTTAAGCACTCCGCCTGGGGACTACGATCGCAAGATTAAAACTCAAAGGAATTGACGGGGACCCGCACAAGCAGTGGATCATGTGGTTTAATTCGATGCTACACGAAAAACCTTACCAACTCTTGAATCTGGATGACCGATACAGAAATGTATCTTTGGAGCAATCCACATCCAAGACAGGTGTTGCATGGCTGTCGTCAGCTCGTGTCGTGAGATGTTAGGTTAAGTCCTTCAACGAGCGCAACCCTCATCCTTATTTGCCATCGGGTTATGCCGGGAACTATAAGGAAACTGCCAGCGACAAGCTGGAGGAAGGTGGGGACGATGTCAAGTCATCATGGCCCTTATGGGTTGGGCTACACACATGATACAATGGTGGTTACAGCAGGAAGCGAAAGAGCAATCTGGAGCAAATCCTCAAAAGCCATCTCAGTTCAGATTGAGGGCTGCAACTCGCCCTCATGAAGTTGGAATTGCTAGTAATCGTGGATCAGCATGCCACGGTGAATACGTTCTCGGGTCTTGTACACACTGCCCGTCAAGCCATGGAAGCTGTTTCTACCCGAATAGGTTGAGCTAACCGCAAGGAGGCAGATCTACACGGTAGGAGGAGTGACTGGGGTTAAGTCGTAACAAGGTAGCAGTAGGGGAACCTGCGGCTGGATTACCTCCTTAAATAAATATAAAAATTATCTTCGGGTAATTTTTTAAAACATAGCATCTAACATTGCTATAAAACTAATAAGACAAACACAACTACCGTCTTTACTTTGCTTTCTTACACATAAAACACTAAACATTTTACACCTACGCAAACTTCATTGCGTAGGCCTGATTCACTCAAAATAAACCCTCTTCACTCAAAATAAATTCTCCAAATCCCAAGATCTTATCTATAAACCTTCCCGACAACTCCTCATTAATTTAATTTGGTTTTAAAATAGTTTCATAATTGTTGCATAAACCATAAATTTAATTTTACTAAATCACAAAAAATCACTC
>RFYG01000170.1 GCA_009925685.1 Pseudomonadota bacterium | reverse complement strand
GTAATTTCACTTCTTATTTTGCTTTTAATTAATTCTGCTTGTTCGATATTCTTTGCGTCTAAAAAACTTTTAGCATACGGCGCATAATCAGAATTATCAACTTCATTATTAATATAATCAATAATATCAAAATCGGGGTCGGTATCATTATAAAATTGAAAATCATGTTTATTTTTTGAGCTTATTTTGTTTTCTTTATCCAAGGTAGATTTTACTATTTCGTCTCGAATGTATCCTTTTTGTTTTGGTAAATATTGCGTTAAATAAGGACTTGCGGATTGTGGGTCTTCAGGCGTTCCGTAAAAACCGCCAGCAAGTAAGGCATTGGCTTTTGCTTCTAAATAACCTTCTAAAGCATTTATTTTACCAGTATCGACATTTATTAATCTTGCGTCAATTAAGGCAAAAGAATGGGGGATTCTAGAAAAAATTAATAAAACTAATATTGGTAATATTTTAACAAAGTTCATAATTTTTAAAAATTACTAATTGTAGCCACTAAAATTTTTTTTAGTGGTTATTAATTAAATTAATCTCTGTAAGGATCAACGGTTCCAGTTTTACCAGTGTAGGGGTTGTAATTTCCTTGAGTGCTGTAATTGTTAAATTTATTTCCATCTGGGTTGGTTCTGTGATAGCCGTTAACATAAGTTCCATCTTGCCTATAATGACCCTGAACATAACCAGCTGAAGCTGTTTTTATTGCCAAAGTAGCTAGAAATAAAGAATATAAAGAGATTTTGATTAGTTTCATAATTCATTTTTTAAATTAAAAGGATTTATGAGTTTTTGGGAGGTGAGAGTTTTTTTGGTAGGAATAAGATTGTCCTAAAAATAATTTGCTAAGTCAAGAAAAATGCTATTTATAGAGTGTAGACTGATAGTCTGCTTTGCATTGAAGTTTAAATTATGGTTAGCTCTAAACATTCAATACAAATTAGCTTTGGCAAAAAAGTCCGCGATTTGAGGATAAAAAGAGGTTATTCTCAAGAAGCCTTTGCTTTTGAATGCGGTTTACATAGAACTTATATCGGTTGTATAGAAAGAGGCGAAAAAAATATTACAATTGTTAATATTGAGAAAATCGCCAAAGCCTTGAAAGTTGAGGTTTATAAGCTTTTTCAAGAATAAATTATTTATATTAATTGTAAAACCTGCAAGTCTTCTCAAACCCCTCAATCACTTCCTCAAGCTCTTTTATTTTTATTTCGATTGATTCAAATTTTAAC
>RFYG01000169.1 GCA_009925685.1 Pseudomonadota bacterium | reverse complement strand
GAAATTAACAATTAAATATTAAAAAGAGGTTAACAATGACTAAATATTTAATTACTCCAACTTTATTGAATAGCTTTCAATATTACATTCAAGACGAATATAAAAGCCCTGCGGATAGTAGGGCTGATTTCTTGAAGACTTTATCAAGAGAAAAGTTCGAGCCTAACGAGGCTATGCAGAAAGGGATAGATTTTGAAAATGATATAAAAATAGCTTATGAGCCATTTCATCAAATAGATATTCATCATGAAGATTATGATGAAAGACAGCACATAGTTAATATTTTTGCTAAAATGGTAAATGGCGGACTTTGGCAACAAACTGTCAAAAAAGATTTGACGGTTGGTAATCAAGAGTTTTTGCTTTACGGAAAATGCGATGTTGTAAAACGGGATACTATTTACGACATTAAATTCACTAGTAATTATGAAGTTGGTAAATTCTTAGACTCAACACAACATTTGATTTATTTATATTGCTTAGATTTGCCAAAGTTTCAATATTTAGTAAGTGATGGCGAAGAATATTGGGTTGAGGATTATCATAATCATAAAGGAATTGAAGACGAGATTAAATCTAAAATTAGTGATTTTCTAAGTTATCTTGAAAACGACAAAGAAGCCAAAGAAATGTTTTTTACAAAATGGGAGTCAAAATGAATTATGAAGAATATTTCTTTTCAAAAACATTTTCACAGAATTATAGTTGATGGTAAAGAAGTTGGTTATATTCAAATATTATCTTATAATAGCGATTATCCGCAAATTGAGTATAATTTGGATGATGAGTATCACAATAAAGGGATTATGACTAGGGAGGTTAAAAACTACCTAGAAGCTATTAAAAACGATTATAAAGTTATTACTGCCGTTGTTAAAGAAAATAACTTGGCAAGTATCAGGGTTTTAATTAAAAATGGCTTTATTCAAATTCCTTTTGGAAAAGCTGGTTATAAAATTTATTTAAAAATGTTATGAATTTTAAAAAATGGTTTTTATCTTTATTTGCAGAATCTAATCGAGCCAAATGTGAATATAATATTCGCAAAGAAAGTTTTTATTTTTACTGGTCTATGGGTAAAATAACAATACTAAGTCTTGATGATTTGCTGACAAAATATAAAAGAAATGAAATAAGAAATGAAGATAAAAAGATTTTAATTTCTCTTTTAAAGGAGGCATTAGGCAGGATTAATAAAACATTAAAAAAATTATGAAAAAAAATATAAT
>RFYG01000168.1 GCA_009925685.1 Pseudomonadota bacterium | reverse complement strand
TAAAATTGGACATAACAATCCCCCCTTAGATCCTAAAGAAACAATTCAAAATAATATTTTAAGAAAAAAACCTATTTTAGATAGGGATCCAGAATTTTTTGAGAATATTCCACTACCTAGTTGGATAGAATTAAGTTTAATTGACGTTTGCAATAGAGCTTGTAGTTTTTGTCCAAAATCTGATGAAAAAGTTGCACCTAATACAAATCAGAAAATGAGCATAAGTTTAATAAGAAAATTAACTGGTGATTTAAAAAAAATAAATTTTAGTGGGGCTTTTTGCTTGTGCGGTTATGGAGAGCCAATGTTGCATAAAGAACTTTTAATTTTTACAAATGAACTTGGATCTTTAGGTGGCGTTGAAATAATAACAAATGGCGATTTAATCAATCATAAAACATTAATTGATATTTATAATTCTAAAGCAACTAGGCTGTTAATAAGTTTATATGATGGACCAGAACAACTCGAGAAATTTAAGAAAATTATTGATGAGACAAAAATTGATAAGAATTTTGTAATATTGAGAGATAGATGGTACAGCGACAAGATAGATTATGGTGTTAAATTAACTAACAGAACAGGAACTATAACTATAGGCAATCAGCCAAATGTAAAAAATTATAAAAATACAAAATGTTTTTATACTTCTTATCAAGTTTTAATTGATTGGAATGGTGACGTTTTTTTGTGTCCACAAGATTGGCAGAGAAGAGTGGTGATGGGAAATATAATGCAGCAAGATTTTTTTGAAATATGGAAAGGTCCAATGCTATCAAAGTATCGTAGACATCTGTTAAAAGGCGATAGAACCTTAAATCCATGCAATTCCTGTAATGCTGATGGAATGGTTTATGGGGAGAAACATTATAAAGCGTGGAAGAATTTAATTTAATTGCAATACTATAAAGAGATTTTTCAAGTATGAGGGTATGTTTATTTGTTGCATCTGATGATGTGTCAAAACAGGTAAATATTTACAACGAAATTATTTTAAAAATCATTAAGGAATTGGGTAGTTTTACAATTATCAATTTTAATAATATTTTAAAAAAAAAACTAAATTTAGTTAATGATCAAAATAATATTTCAATTCTAAAAAGTAAATTTGGAAAAAAAATAGATTATTTTAGTCCATCAGAAAAAAATGAATTTTTACAATATATAGGAAGCGATAAGATATTTGCTATCGATGGCCAGGAATACATCTTGAACATGATTGATACGCCA
>RFYG01000167.1 GCA_009925685.1 Pseudomonadota bacterium | reverse complement strand
CTCGATTGTTAGCCAAACGCAGACAAGGGCTAACCAAGGCTTTACGCCGTCTGAGTTGTACAACTATGCAGTCTATTCGCTAGGCTTTACTGGCCCAGAAGCGCAGAGCATACTTGCTAGCGTATCCTTTCCCAAGACTGCGGAGCAAATCGAGGCTGAAAGACTTGCGGCAGAACGAGAGGCTCAACGTGTGGAAGCAGAAAGACTCGCAGCAGAACAAGCGGCAAGAGACGCAGCGAGATTAGAGGCCGAGCGTCTAGCGGCGCAAGAAGCCGCAAGGCTAGAGGCAATCAGAGTAGAAAACGAGCGTATAGCCGAAGCCCAGAGAGTTGAGGCCACGCGTCTGGCAGCGGAGGAAGCGGCAAGGTTAGAGGCTGCGAGAGTAGAAGCCGCAAGAGTAGAGGCAGCAAGGTTAGAAGCGCAGAGGATTGAATCTGAGCGTATAGCCGCAGAAGAAGCCGCGAAATTAGTTGTTACGCCTGCCCCAACTCCTGCGCCAACTACCGCTCCTACTCCAGAACCAACGATTGCCCCTACTATCGCTCCTACTCCTGCACCAACAGAAGCACCCACTCCAGAACCAACGATTGCTCCTACTACTGCCCCTACTCCTGCACCAACATTACCTCCAGCGAGCCCTACCATGTTAGACGTAAACAGCGCAATATCTGCGTTCTATCAAACGTTTGGTAGACCGCCGACTGACACAGAGTTGACTAATTTTGAGAATTATCAACTAAATTCCACGATGCCTTTTAGGACATTAGACGAATTCAATGAATACCTAAGGGCATCAATTGCTACTCCGACACCTACGCCTACACCTACAACAACCCCAGCCCCTACTCCCGCTCCAACTGCGCCTCCTTCTGCTTTTGCGTCTATTGACATTGATACAGCATCTAGCGTATTTGAGGGGATATTTGGCCGTCAACCACGGCCATCGGAGTTAACAAACTTTTTTGTTGCTATTGAAAACAAAGATCCAAGAGTTGCATCTGTCGAGGCTTTTACTCACCTGCACCAACCCCTGTGCCTACAACAGCACCAACGCCTGCACCGACTGCTGCGCCAACCCCCGCGCCAACATTACCTCCAGCTACGCCTGCACCGACATTACCTCCGGTTACTCCTGCACCTACACCAGCACCGACGCTACCTCCAGTTACGCCTGCGCCAACGCCTGCGCCAACGCTGCCCCCAGCGACACCTAAGCCAACGGCCACTGTATTAAGCGAGTTGCAAGCAAGAAGCATTTTCCTCAACCTTTTTGGCAGGCAACCAAGCACA
>RFYG01000166.1 GCA_009925685.1 Pseudomonadota bacterium | reverse complement strand
CCACAGTACGACTACAGAACCGAAACTGAAGTACCTAAGTCAACTAAACAAGTTGGTTGGTACAGATGAAGGATAGGCTAATAGTCTGGTCAATACTTGTTACACTAATGGTTATAGCCATACTACCTGGATTTGCTACAGCACAGGTAGTTAGTGGCAGCGTAAATACTCCTAGTGGTTATAGTATTGACAGCACAACAGGCAATTTAATACCTTATGACAGTAGTTTAAAAACCAATAATGGTTGGACTAGCACTACCGGAGCTCCAGGCAACTGGACTCCCTACGGTAGTCCGCAGGGTAGTTTTGATCCAAGCAATGGTTATACCTTTAGCTATGTTGGCGAGGAATTAGGAGTTAGTGGTATTAACCTAGGTAGTTTTGCACATGGCTATCAAAATACCAATGCAGTATTTGTTACTGGTTTTATGTATGGCTTAAAGTACAGATTTCCCTGTGCAAATAGTATAGGTGGTTATTGCGAAAATCCAAGTGGACCACAAGATACACTGCGTGTAGAGGTAGGCTACTATCCTAGCAGCGGAGCAGCTACGTTTTATACGCACCAACTAGGGTTAAAAAATCAAACAGATGGTAATAGTGCCTATAATCCAGCATGGCAGCAACTAGCTGAAACTGTTACTTTTGCGGGAGCAAAAACACTAGCACAAGCTGGTGCAGTAAACATGGGCATCTATGGGCAGGACGCAGGTTTTTGGGCTTGTTTAATGCCAGACTGCTATGGCCCGCAAGTTAAAGATGCATATATTAGGGCTAACTATAGTGTTGACCCGTGTATATTAAATCCAGCCTACAATCCCAGTTGTCCAGGTTTTACTAGTATAGTTCAAGGCGGTACAAGTCCGCTGTACTGGTGGGGATATAATATAGCTGCACGACTGCCACATATAGGTGGTGGTGTACAAGTCCACGGCTTTGACTATGGCTTTGGCTACTATGCTGGTGAATACTGTACCAATACCTTTTTATTTTGGTGTACTAGCTATAGTGGTGCTAATGGTGGTACTATAAATTTTAGAATAACTGATAAAAATAACAATGAGTTGTTTAAGGATAGCCAATACCGTGAAGGTAATTACAGCGGTGGTGGTTACAGCAACAGATTCTTATTTACAGAAACACAAAACAGCTTAAATCTTGGTGGTATACAGTGGTATGCTACTGGAGTATGGGGTGACAACTTTCAGTGGAGTGCTTGGACTAGACCAGTTTGGAGTCCTGATCCTTGCTATACACAACCACTTTACAGCCCTAACTGCAGTAATTTTT
>RFYG01000165.1 GCA_009925685.1 Pseudomonadota bacterium | reverse complement strand
ATAAATTCTACCTACTCCATCAAATCAATATGGAAAGCTCTTTTAAGCTCCTCCTCTTGTCTTTGCAAAAACTCTTTAAACTCGCTTTGCATGTCAGAAAAATCTTCATTGAGTTGGCTAGTTTTCTCAAAAGTTTCTTCGTTGATGATATATTGTGGGGCAAAATGTACCGATCTTTTAACGGTTTTTACTTCATAGCCAATGTTCTGAATTTCTTTAACAAAAACCTCATAGTCTTTTTTTAAAAGATGTTGTTCTCCTGCTGTTGGTTTATAAGCAATAATTACGGTTGTGGCAACGCCAGTCTCGCCAAAGGTGTTGGCGGGAAGGTCAAAAGTTGCAACAATTCGCATTCTTTCAATAAACCATTTTCTAACATTTTGCCATTCTTTGATTGAAGCAATTGAGTTTGATAAAACAATGCCCATTCTGCCTCCATCTTCTAAAATTTTGTAGGCATTTTCTAAAAATAAAACTCCCATATCCATTGAGTCTGGATAGGTAATTTTTCCTTTACTATCGGGTTCTTTTTTAATTTTATAAGTCTCGTAAAGTTCAACAGTTTCTTTTGGTAAATCCCACTTGCCTTTAGCACCAGTTTTTAAATCTCGCCCTTTGCCAAAAGGTGGATTGGTGGCAATAATTCTAAATTTTTTTAAATCTTGATTTGAATTGGTTTCGTGTTCCCAAGTTAGTGGGTTATATTGCCTTGAGTCTTTCTTTTTTATTACAAAATCACCTTCCTTAATAACATTTCCATCGGCTAACATTTTTTGAGAAAGTGAGTTCATTGTTTGTAAAACCGCCCCACCATCACCATTTAAAACAAGGTTTAGTTCTGCCAATTTCATATTGTCTGGCTCTAGATCAAAGCCGTAAAAATTATTGGCGTTTGCTGGATAGTCTTTATCTTTTCTGTGAGCGTGCCTAAATGCCATTGCAGGAAAATCACATATCCCGCAACAAGGATCGCAAAGCTCTTCACCCTTGATTGGATTAAGCATTTTGATGATGTTTTTTACAACAGGAATTGGTGTAAAGAATTGCCCCTTTTCTGCTTTTTGTTTTTCGCTTCCAAAGTTATTAAAAATAATCTGATTAAAACTTTCATTTTTAGCTTTTAAAATTGCTCGTTGTTGGAAAATTTCTATTAGTGCAATTAAAAATTTTTCATCATTTGGTTTTGTTGGTCGCTGATTGTTGTCAAAAGTGAATAGCCTTCTCGAGCCACCTAAAACATTTCTATATTCTCTTTCGGCATCTTGATATAATTCATTAACCCTTTTTCTGAAGACCGTTAAATCAGATTTTTCTTGTGGCGTTATATAAAATTTTAAAAATGAATTATC
>RFYG01000164.1 GCA_009925685.1 Pseudomonadota bacterium | reverse complement strand
AAAAAAATTTATGAATTACGGCGAAGCAAAAAAAATTTTGAAAAAAACTTTTAATCAAGATAATTTTAACGAAGTAAATTTTAAAGAATTTCTTCATCATCTTTTTGCTAAAAAAATTAACATTAGCGACAGCGTTCAAAATGTTGAGCCTGAATATCAAAGTCACATTAAATCTTGTAAAATTATCGGTGAATTTGTCGATATAAATAACCAAGAAATTGTTCTTTTAATTGTTAAACTTGCACCGCAAAAAGAACTTGATCGTTCAAGAACTTTGCAAAGAAATTTCATTGCTGAAATTTTGAAAAATTCATTTAAAACCTATGCTCTGGTTGCCTTTGTTTCAAGCGACGAAGCCAATTGGCGTTTTTCTTTAGTTAAATTGGAAATATCTTTTAGCGAAAATAATTTTCATGAAAAGCTTTCTTCGGCTCGGCGTTTTTCATTTTTAGTTGGCAAAAATGAAGGAACTCACACGGTTCAAAGTCAATTCTTAAAATTTTTTATTGATGAAACCCAAAACATTGCGCCAACCATCGCTCAAATCGAAAAACTTTTTGATATTGAAACGGTAACCAACAAATTTTTTGAAAAATATAAAGAGCTTTTTTGCCTTGTCCAAGAAGGTCTTCAGGATTTATTTAATAATGATGAAAAAATCAAAAATGATTTCATTGCCAAAGAAATTTCCATTCCCGATTTTGCTAAAAAAACTTTAGGACAAATTGTTTTTTTATATTTTTTACAGAAAAAAGGTTGGTTTGGAGTCAAGAATGATAAGGATTGGGGCAGTGGTGATAAAAATTTTCTGCGTCAACTTTTTGAAAAAAATAAAGAAAATCAAAATTTTTTCAATGATGTTTTAGAGCATCTTTTTTATGAGGCTTTGGCACAAGATCGAGGCATCAACGCCATTTATACCAAGCTTGATTGTCGAATGCCTTTTTTAAATGGCGGGCTCTTTGAGCCAATGAATGGTTATGCTTGGGAAACTACGAAAATCAACCTTCCGAATCAAATTTTTTCAAACAATAATTCCACCAAAGAAGGTGATGTTGGCGATGGAATTTTTGATGTTTTTGATCGTTATAATTTCACCGTCAATGAAAATGAACCCCTTGAACAAGAAGTTGCGGTTGACCCCGAAATGTTGGGCAAAGTTTTTGAAAATCTGCTTGAAATCAAAGATCGTAAAAGCAAGGGAGCCTTCTATACTCCGCGTGAAATCGTTCATTATATGTGTCAAGAAAGCTTAATAAATTATTTGCACAATCACTGTGATTTGCCGATGGAGCAATTAACAAATTTTATTAAAAATAAATCGCTAGAAAATATTGAAAATTCGGCATTA
>RFYG01000163.1 GCA_009925685.1 Pseudomonadota bacterium | reverse complement strand
AACTGCGCATCCCAGAGTTGCATGAAGAAGAAGTTGCGTTGGTTTATCGATCAATGGTGATGATGTTGTGGTCATAATATTGCCATCGAGATTTGTTAATAATAATTTATTTTCCCTCAATCAATTTTCATAATAAAAAGACCATTGAGTTCGCATATATAGGCTACATATTTTTTATTTGGCGAAAGGTTTAAGCTATGACAACTTTCTATTTCACTTTTCCATAAAACTTTTTTTTGCCCATCTAGTTCAGTAAGAATTAAAGATGTTGAAAAACCTTTTTGAATTAATTGAATTTTTTCACCTTTTTGATTTACAAAATCTTCTTGGATATGGGAAATAAGAAAATTTTCTCTTTCCAAATCAGAAAAATCTAAAAATATACCCTTCGAAGACTTTGAGAATCCAATCTTCTTTTGATGCCACTCAGCTTCTATAAGGCTAACTTTTTTTAAATTGAATTTACGCCACCTTCCCATGATATTCACCGCGATAAAATTTGAATCCATGGACCACAAAGGATATTCATCAATTTCTTGGGACTGAAAAATTAACACATTGTCAACACCTAGTCTTTCCATTTCTTGCCCTAAATCACTAAAAAAATTTAGCTTTACGCAACAAGTTAATAGCAGAAAAAGACATAATGCTTTAAAACTTTTTTTCATAATTTTTTAATTATTAATTAGATATTTTTTCACCAATTCATCCCAAACTTTTTTAGTTGGTAAACCACCATGATTATTGATTGGACCCAATCCTTGATCAGCACGAACATTTACAAAGCCTGGCATCATTCTAATATTTTCAGGAATTGTTATTGCACCCCTTAAGACGCTACCATCAATATATCCTCTGGTTTGAACACCATCCTTGATGTCAGAAATACTAATTTTATTTGCATAAAAACCGAAATCGGAAAAATCCAATAAAATATTATAGTCACTCCTATTTGGGGTTCCGAGAAGTATCATGTTATCAATTTTTTTATCTCCACTATAAAGCGAGGTAAATTCTTTAAGAACATTCCCACCATGCGAAAAAGCAATTAGATTAAACTTTTCTCCTGGAGCAAATTCATAATCTTGAAAAATATCATATAACTTTTGAGCCGCTTCAGTTCTAGCTTCCTTTGTATTTCCACCAGTCCACTCAAACTCTATTAATTTCTCATTGAATGTTTTTTCAATGGTATGTCTAAAATCTGGATCAAGATCTTTTGATGAGGACTTTTTTTGTTTTGGATCGGTGCCAGTTACAAACAAAGTCGCATTATTCGCCCCCGCATTACCCCCAATCCTACTTCCTTCCCAAGCGTTCTTGGCTATTTGTTCATCGGATTGATTGGTTAATGCGCTATAGGTGATT
>RFYG01000162.1 GCA_009925685.1 Pseudomonadota bacterium | reverse complement strand
TTCCTGCACAGTTTTATCTAGCTCACGCTGCTGCGTTTTGTTACTAGCCTCTACACTTTCAACTACCTTTTCAAGTCTGCGTATATCACCCTTTAGATCATTTTTAATATCGCGTGTATACTCAGCAGTTTTATCTGATCCTTCCTGCACAGCCCTAGCAGTTTTAGTAGAATTTTCTTCTATAACTGCTAGTCGTTTATCAAACTCGCTAAAATCAGGTGATACATATTCGGCAATCTTCTTTTTCATGCCAATATAGTCTTTGTAAACCTCAAAAGCACCATACAGTGCACCTAGTACGCTGCTTAATAGTGTGGCTACAATCATTAGTTTAGCAGGCGTAAAATCATAACCACCTACACTAATAACAGTATCTTTACTAGCATACTTTTTAGCCGCAGCTTCTAGTTCTTCTACTTTTTTGTCTAAGTTTACTTTTTCTTCACTCACGGCTACCTCCACTGTTGGTTTATCATCTGCTGGTGCAGTTGATCACTGCGTAAGTTTTGCAGTGCACGTCTATTATCTATGGTACGTTGATTACGATAAATTTCCTTGGGCTGATAAAAACTAGCGTCGGCTAGTGCTACGGTATAGGCACTGAATCCAACTGGAACTACGCTAATAGTGCTAATACTAACACCACTGGCTAGTGTACTATCTTCAGTTTTTTGATTAACGCTAGCTGTTTTAGTTGTGCTAGTTTCTTCTTGTAGTAAACTAGGTTTAGCTTCTAGGATACTATTAATAGGATTAGTACGATCACTAGTAAAGTTAGTGGTTTGCTGTGGTAGGTCTATGTTAACTACAGGTGTGGCTATAGTATAACTATTAGTATTTTGACCAACTTCTACAATTTGCTGTTGTGGTGCAGTTATTGCTAGTTGACCTAAATTGTTAACACTTTCGGTTTGTAGGATAGCAACAGGTTTAGTTTCAACGATAGGTTGCGGTGGTGGTTGATATGTGGCTACGGCTTGACTAGTTATATTGTTTGGCTGAACAGGTTGTGTAAATACACCTTGTTCTTGATTTACTATGCTAGTAACTTGCATAGCATTAAAAACTACTACAGCACTTGTACTAGTTACGGCTACAGGTTGTGTAAATTCTACTTGATTTTGTTGATTGCGTTGCTGTGCGCTAATATTTACTACACTAGTGCTACCTGGTTGTGGACCTAGATTTAACAATTGCTCTTGTCGTGAAGCAGCTGTGGCAACATCAACAATAACTTGTTGTTCCTGTTTATCCACTGTTTGACTAGCTTTAGCAGAATCTAGTGCTAGAGTTTCTGCTTGACGTATGCTTGTAGCTGCAGCTATGCTTGCTGTTTGTATAGCACTTTGACTAGCTTGTTGTGCTAGTGTGGTTTCACG
>RFYG01000161.1 GCA_009925685.1 Pseudomonadota bacterium | reverse complement strand
AATCATCTAGAGGTGGCATGAGACTTTTATTGTCTTGCACAGGGCAATCAAATTTATTTGGACTTAATCTTCGGGATTATTTTTGGGTCACTGGAGTTACCAAATACAAAGGTGGTAAAGGAGAAAACGAAAAAAATGAAACTGCAGATCTTTTTCTTAAAAATCCAGATCTTTTTTCAAAAATGCAACAAAGCCTTCCTCCTCTAGTGAAAAGTTCTTCGACTGAAGCTCCAAGCGCAAATCCTTCGTCACCCGGAGCTCAAGAAGGTGGGGGCGGTAATCCTTTGTCACCCAGAGCTCGGTGTGGGGGCTGTAATATCTCCTAGGCGCTAGTTCTTAATTAACGAAAAAACGAAAACCTCAACTTACAAAAGTTAAAAGTAACCTGGTACCTTTTTCATATTTATTTCTTATTGATAGCTATATTTAATTTATTTAGTTTTTAATTTAGATTTTTTACAACAAAACAAATAAAATATGAGATGAGAGCTACTCAACCTAGCGGTTCTTCGACCCCAAATTTCACACCGGAATTTCAACAAATTTTAGAAAGCATTCAAAACAATACTGCTACAGAAATTGATTTACGACCTGAAAATCTAGGAGTTGCCGGAGCTCAAGCCCTTGCAAATGCTCTTAGGTTTAATACAACCTTAACAAAACTTGATCTTCCCCACAATAATATCGGACCTGTTGGAGCTAAGTTCCTTGCAGAAGTACTTACTGAAAATAAAACCTTAGCACATCTTAATCTTTTTAATAATAATGCCGGATTTGATGGAGCTACAGAACTCGCAAAAGCACTTAGGGTTAATACAACCTTAAAAAAACTTAATCTTGGTTACAACGAAATAGGACCTAATGGAGCTACAGAACTCGCAGAAGCACTTAGGGTTAACCAAAATCTAACAAATCTTGATCTTTGGGGTAATAGAATCGGACCTGATGGAACTATAGCCCTTGCGGGAGTTCTTAAGGATAATAAAGCCTTAACAGGGACCTAACGGAGCTATAGCCCTTGCAGAAGCACTTAAAGTTAACGTAACCTTAACAAAACTTGATCTTTCCAACAATAATATCGGACCTAACGGAGCTATAGCCCTTGCAGAAGCACTTTCTAAAAACGAAACCTTAAAGGAATTTAATCTTCTCAACAATAATATCGGACCTAAAGGAGCTCAAGCCTTTGCGGGAGTTCTTAGGGTTAATACATCCTTAACAGGACTTGCTCTTTGTAATAATAATATCGGACCTAACGGAGCTCAAGCCCTCGCAGAAGAACTTGGGGTTAATACAACCTTAACAGAACTTGATCTTTCCGGTAATAAAATCGGAGATGATGGAGCTAGAGAGCTTGCGGGAGCACTTAGGGTTAATACAACCTTAAAA
>RFYG01000017.1 GCA_009925685.1 Pseudomonadota bacterium | reverse complement strand
GATTTGGTTCTTTGGGATTTGGTTCTTTGGGATTTGGTTCCTCGCAATCTAGTTTTTTGGCCAGAAATTTTTCCTCATGCCACCCAAACTCCGCGCCATATTTTAAAATCGACGCTCCCCCGAAATTTAGTGAAGATCTAATCAATTATCAATTGAGCTCAACATCATTAACTTCTCAACCTTCGTTAACAATCAAAAGCTTCAAACCAACTTCGTTATTACATATAGAATCGCAACAAGATTTTTTTGAAGGATTATTGGCTAAATATCCCGAATTCAAAGAACAAATTGAAAAGGCAAGTAATTCACCAATTGTTCTAATTTCAGGTTTGAAAGTCCCCGAAATTCCTCAAAGTATGGTTCCTAAATTAAAATATGATTTTAAAAAAATTTATAATTGCCAACAAACGAAAATTGCCGAATTAGTTGCGGGCCTAGTGGTTAACAGGTTTGTTAAGTTTAGTGATAAAAATAAAATTTTTGATACAATTTATCCAACTCAAGATGACGCTGATAGAAAAGATTCCTTTGCCTCAAGTAAGGAATTGCTTTGGCATAATGATGGTTGGGCCCATGATCCCGAAGGGCAGGTTGCATTGTTTTGTGTTAATGGCAATAAATCGGCAATCACCGAGGTCATAAGTTCTCAACAAATAATTGATTACTTTAAATCTAACCACAAAGAACATTTACTTAATTCTTTGCAAGGTGATTTTGAGATTGTT
The DNA here is from genome assembly GCA_009925685.1 of Pseudomonadota bacterium. Taxonomy (GTDB): domain Bacteria; phylum Pseudomonadota; class Alphaproteobacteria; order Rickettsiales; family UBA1997; genus CAILUF01. The sequence goes on along the minus strand of RFYG01000017.1, from coordinate 21,717 downwards.
GCGGGAGGTGAAGAATATATCCGACAACAAGCTAAAATTTTAGATGGTGATAAAATTCGCTATGCAAAATATGGGAAATTTATTCCAACAAACACCAATAAAACAGAATTTAAACAATCTTTAGAGGCTATTTCTGAACTTAATAAATGCCTTGAATATATTGCGCCGGCTCTGAGTTTGTCTCTTCAAAATGGTGACTTACTTATAATCGATAATGCTAAAAATTTGCATCGTCGTAAAACTGCCGATGGAGAAACACCAATGGAACCCGGTACAAGACTTTTGCTTCGCGGGCGAATTGAAGATTACAGAAAAAATCATGACTCAAAAAATTGGCAACGATAGTTATCAAATCCAGAAAATCATGATTTGAGCTCATTTAATAAATTTATTATTAAATTTAAAAGCTAGTCGCTAAAATTAAAAAATTGCATTCACATCATTTAAAAAAATATGCTCCTCAAAATTAGCAATCTAAGTATCGGCTTTAAAAATAGAATTAATGAAACTCATAAAATCGTCGATAAATTTTGTCTAAATTTGTTAAAGTCAAACATTACAGCTTTAGTAGGCTCTAGTGGTTCTGGTAAATCATTAATTGCTTTATCAATTTTAAAATTATTGCCAAGCAATGCTCAATTTAGTGGGCAAATAATCTTTGAAGGGCAAAATTTATTAGATTTAGATGATAAAAATTTACAAAAAATCCGTGGCAAAAAAATTGCTATGATTTTTCAAGACCCCAATACCGCACTTAATCCCCTTCATAAAATTGGCAAACAAATTGTCGAGGCCATAAAAATTCACAACCCCAGAATTTCCAAAATTAATTTACAAAAAAGAGTCGAAGAATTACTGCGTTTGGTTGAATTGGAGTCTTTGATGGCAAGGCTTGGCGACTATCCTCATCAACTTTCGGGTGGACAAAAACAGCGCGTTATGATTGCTATTGCGATTGCCAATAATCCGCAAATTTTGATCGCGGACGAACCCACGACGGCCCTTGATAAAAACATTCAAAATGAAATTTTGGCTTTACTGAAAAAACTCGCTAAACAACAGCAAATTGCGGTGTTGTTAATTAGTCATAATCGTCATGTCGTTGCTAAATTAGCCGATGAAATTATCGAAATTGGCGATAAAATTTCTTATAAAGACACCCTTCGCGACACCCAAAAAATTAGCGCTAATAACCTTAATCACAAATTATTAGAGGTGAAAAATCTGAGTGTAAAATTCCAAAAATTTTACGCTAATTGCGATATAAATTTTGCTTTACATAACAAGAGAAACCTTGGAATTATTGGTCAAAGCGGTTCGGGCAAATCAACCTTGGCTTTGGCTTTATTGAATTTAATTCCATGCGAAGGCGAGATTGAATTTTTTAACCAAAATATGTCGGTGCTAAATTGGCAAAATAACTGCCCAGAGTTAAGGCAAAAAATCCAAATCGTCTTTCAAGACCCTTTTTCGAGCCTAAATCCGCGCATGAAAATATTCGATATAATTGCCGAGGGTTTGATAATTCATCGCCAAAAAAACTTTAGCGATAAAACCAAACAAGATTTTAAAAATTATTTGCAACAAGAGGTTCAAGAAATTATGAGCCAAATGCATTTAGCGAAGGACTTTTTAAATTATTATCCGCATCAACTTTCGGGTGGTCAAAGACAAAGGGTGGCAATTGCTCGCGCACTTATTTTGAAACCGCAAATTTTAATTTTAGATGAACCAACATCGGCGCTTGATTTTCAGACTCAAAATGAAATTTTGAGACTTTTAATCGAGGTGCAAGAAAATCACTCAATTTCTTATATAATTATTTCTCATGATGATGAAATTATTGATAAAATGAGCGATTCGATTGCCGAAATTAAAGATGGAAGAATGAATTTTATTAAAAATTAATTTTTATTTTTTGAACTAATTGCATCAATTTTTTCGATGTTTTTTGAATTTTTTTTATCTGATTTTAGCGCGTTGTTTGATATTTTTTTCTCAATATTTTTCGATAATTTTTTGGCAAGCTTTACATTAATTATTTCAGAAGTTTTTAAGATTTCGGGAGTGATTTTTTCATCATATTCAGGTAAAAATATAGCGTAATAAAAGCCTGATGAATTGCTTGATTGCTGGACTTGGTCTTCGTTTTTGGAATCAACAATATCAGTTTTATTTGCTTTAAATATCAAATAACCATTCTCGATCAAAACGCTAATTTTTTCTGGCTCAAGACCTAAAATTTGCAATTCATAATTATAATATTTTTCATCTTCAGTTGAGTTGAGTGATGCTTTTACTTTTGAAATTTCTTGATTATTAGTGTGAGTTTTTTCAATAGCCTGTTCCATAATTTTTCGTTGACGTTTCATGGCTTTTTCCATTCTTTTGTGCATAGCTTCAAATTCGGCAAAAAAATCATCCTCAAAAAAATCATCATCTCCATCAAAAAAACTCTCGTGATGCGAATGATAATAAGATTTTTGTTGTTTATAATTATGACAAGAATTGGTGATTAATGAGCCCAAAAACAAAAAAATTAGCGCTAAAAAAATCCGTGAAGCAAAAACATTTTTAATTGCATCACTAGTTTTTTTAAAAGCTTTGCGAAATTTGCAATTTTTGAGGTTATTTTGAGAATTTTGATGGCTATTTTCAACATCGCGCTTAGGACTGATTTTGCTCATATATTTGAATATTTGGTTAATATTTTTTGATAGCTTTTTTTTAATAATTTATAATCCAATAAATTTTTTCAAGATTTTAAAAATCATTTTATGAAAATTTTTGTTAAATTAACCCCCAATGCTCGAAGCACTGAAGTAATAAGCGACGAAATTGATTTGTTGGGCGCGAGAATTTTAAGAGTGAAGGTTAAGGCTCCGCCGGTTGACGGCATGGCAAATCAAGCGTTAATTGAGTTATTGAGCGATTACTTTGCAGTTAAAAAAACTTCAATAAAACTCTTGCGAGGCTTGACCTCTCGCCATAAAATGGTCGAAGTCATTAATTAAATATTAAATTTATATGTTTGGAAATAATAAAATTCTTGCGCCAGTTGTTCATGACGGGGATTTTTTAGAAGTTCAAGAAATTTTTCAGACACTTCAAGGTGAGGGCAATTTTGTTGGTCAGCCAGCGGTTTTTATTCGTTTAGGCGGATGTAATTTGGCGTGCAAATTTTGCGATACTGAATTTGATAATCTTGAAAAAATTTCCTTAGAAAATATTTTGCAAAAAATTTCCGATTTATCATTAAATCATCTTAATCAAAGGGTTCGTAATTTAGTAGTAATTACAGGCGGGGAGCCTTTTCGCCAGCCAATTGAAAAATTATGCGATAGATTAATCGATGCTAATTTTTTGGTGCAAATCGAAACCAACGGCACTTTATTTCGCAATCTTAATGATAAAGTTAAAATTATTTGTTCTCCTAAAGCGACCGCAAAAAATATTGTAAATTGCATTGACCAATCAACAAATTCATCACTCACGCAAACCCAACAATATCATCAAATTCGCCCAGATTTATTGGCTCGAATTACGAGTTTTAAATTTATAATTTCTGCTCATCAAGCTTCATATTCGAGTGTTCCGCAAGTTGGGCAGGATCGTTATCAAACCACGGTTTTTGTTCAACCAATGGATGAATATGACGATCAAAAAAATCGAGAAAATCTTCAGCTTGCTATAAAACTTTGTCAAGAAAATGGTTATTTCTTATCGCTTCAAACCCACAAAATTGTTGGTTTAAGATAAATTTATAAAATTGTTAAAATAGCTGTTGACAGAAAATAAAACTCTAAATAATTTATAAATAAATTATTCATCACTAATTTATTTATGAAACCCTATACAAATATTTCACATCTTTTGTGGAATTTTTTTTGCATTTTAAACGCAAAAAATTTCTTTTCACATTATATCAAAAAGCTCACATCATCCCTTTTGCAAAACACACGCTTTTGCATGTTTTTAGGGCATAAAATTGATTTCAAAAAAAACGATTCATATTTTCAAGAATACCACTACCAACGCAAACGCAAAAAAACAGCGCGAATTTTTTTAATCGAAGATGGATAAAATTTTCATAATTAATATTAATTTGAAAATTTTCATTTAACAAAACTAATCCCAAAATTTCTTATTACTTCATATCAATCTCTTTTCAAATTTGCTTTTTAGTAATGTTTATGAATCGGGCAATTTTTAAGAAAATTACTCGCAAATTTTAAATTTTTTACAGGTGAGTTTAAGATGGTCGATAGATTTTTTTATAAAAATCGCAACAAAATATTATTCTTATGGGTTTGGATTCTAGCATTCAAAGTCTTATCTATAAAAGAAATTGTAAGCAAAATTTTAATGTTCGCCTGCTCGTAATTTTCTTAATAAATTATTCAATATTTCCAAAAATTGCTTGGGCCGGAGAGGTGTATTTCTTCAATGATTATTGCACAAAAATTTTTAAAAATTACCACCTAAAAACCTTTGAGCAACTGATCGAGTTTGAAAAATATTATAATTTGGATGGGTTTGTTACAAATTTTAAAAAGCCTTATCCAACAATTTTTTTTGACAAAAACTTTGTTGAATCAAATGAAATATTTATGAATTTATGTAGCTTCAAATATGATTTAATTTTTAATTTTGATTTTTGGGACTCAGAGCTTGATTCAGAAATGCTCAAAAGCCCAAAATTTACGCAAAATATTTGGCAAAATAAATTACAAAATCTGCGTCAAATTATGGATTTTTTTTGGATTAAACCCATTACTTTTGGTGAAAATATAAATTACTTAAATTCCAACCAAAAAAAAATTCTCAGTATTAATGAGTTAAAATCGAGGTTAATAATTTTACTTTTACAAAAACAAATAATTGAATTTGAAAAAATTCAGATAGGGGGTTTTGATTCTTTGGCTTTTGATCATCAAATTAAATCTTTTTTTGATGAACTTGGTGTCGATGGATCCAAAGAGATCGCGTATTTAATGGCAAGTTCTCAATCTGAATTAAAAGGCTTTGTAAATCAATATTTTAAAAATTTAGGGAGCTTTAATTATCAAATAAAACTGTTGCTTGAAAAAATTACGATCCTTCAAAAAATATTATCAACTATCGATGAAAAAATTTTAATTAAGCGCAGTTGGCCAGAAAAAAATTTTGGCGATAGAGATCAATTGTTTAATTTAGAAAAGCAAAAATTTTATTTAATTTTTAAAATCCATCTAACAAAAAATGAAATCCTTATTTTAAATTTTCGTCGACAAATTCTTACTGGTAAAGAAATTAAAAAAATCGCCCAAAAAATATTAAATTATCACCAAAACAGAATCGAAATAATATCCAAATAATCCAACAACCACCTTAATTGGCTTTGATTATGATAGCTTGAAGATATTGGTTAGGCAAAAGTGTGAAAAGCTTGCAACGATGATTTTTGGCGTGAAAAACCGCTCCCATTTTGTTGCGAAGGTTTGGCGATAAGGTTCTTAGCGCTTAAGAATAGATTTGTTGGCATATACCAATCCATATTGATTAATGTCAACCAACTCAAAATTTTTAATAATAAAATCACAATTATTTTGCGAATAATTCATAATAATTTTATTGCCGTAACCCATAAAAATTAAATGAAAATCTAAATAATGCTCATGATAATTTGCTAAATCTTCACACAAATTTTTATCAACAATTGAGGTAAAAAAATAAATATTTGGCGAATAATAATGATACATTGGCGAGAGATGTGGAGATGGCGTATAGTTAACATTAAGGGCAATTTTTTTGGCGTTATATAACGAGATAATGTTTTTAATATTTTGATTAAGTTTATCAAAATAACTGGCAGTATGTTTGGAGGTTTTTATGAATGAGGCGATAAAAATTATGTTAATTATTAAGAAAAAAATAAAAAATTTTTTTTGAATTAATTTTTTTCCATAAAAAAATTTTTGATAAAGGTAATAATATATAATCGGCATAAAACCAGTGGTTAAGCGATAACCATTCAAGCTAAACCGAACAATAACCGAAAAAACAATCAATCCAAAAAATATTTTAATAATTAATAATTTTGAGATTTTTAAGGTGCGTGTGGTGCGTATATTTTTTAGTTCCTCTAAAAAATATATTCCTAATGTTATGATGGATATGCCCCACATGGCGTATAGATGAAATAATGAGTTAAGGTTTTTTATTTTAAAATTATCGACAAAAATAAACTGAATATACTGAATAAAATAATAATTTACCCCAATATACAGATTGAAAAAAACTCTTAATCCTAGGTCTTTTAAGGACTTACCGCCGTATATATCGGTTCTATTATCATATATAAAAAGGTGCAAATCTAAAAAATAATAGCAAAAAATGTATGCACATAAGGGGATTAAAAATATTAGAACAAAGTAAAGAATGATTTGTTTGTTATTTTTAAAACGATTTTCGCTTTCCGAATTTTCGATTTTTAAAAATTTTCGTGGGAGACAATTATAGAAAAAAATCAATAATGCTAATACCAAATAAAAGTTTCGCGTTATTGACATGAGGGTCAGAATAAAGCACAAAAAAAACTGCACTTTTAGTGAGTATTTATTTTTGTGATATAGGCCAAAATAAAATACTAAAAGCGATAATCCCGATAATAAAATCTCTTTTCCGCAATCCGAAATATAAAGTATTATTGGAGTTGAAACCATGGTCACTAGAGTTATGACTAATGATTTATTCTTGTCTAAATATTGGTTTAAGACCAAAAAACTTGAAAAAGAAAAGATTATAAAAGCGATGTATTGCGAGGCGTAAATTACGAAATTATGGTTCTCAAAAATATGATAAAATAAACTCAAAAATATTGAATAACTTGGAAAATGATAGGGCTTTATATTGCTTAAATCATAGCCAAATAAAGCAATTTCATCGTAATATATATCTATAGCATAGTTTGTTGCTCCATTGATTTTTCCGGACAAATAAATTTTGTGAGCAATTGATAAATATTGAAAAGAATCGTTGCACAAGAAAAAAGGAATCCCGTTGCGATATAAATATTCGAGGCTAAAAATAATTGCCCAAAAAAATAGTAAAAAATACAAATAATGTGAATTTGAATATAATTTTTTTGTGCAGTTCATTAATCGTTTTTATTTAATTTTGATGATAAAAAAATACTTTACCAAACTTATAAAAGTAAAAAATTTGTCTGATTTTATCAAGTTGATAATCGAGGTTTTGAATAACGGGGAAGTTAGGTTTCTGTTGGTCGGGTTTTATAATACTTTAATTTCTTATGTTTTTGGTTTATTTTATTTCAGATATATCGAGATTGATTTTTTTAAAATCATTTATTTCAACATCATAATAACTTTTCACAGCTTTATTTCGCATAAATTTTTGAGTTTTAAGAAGAGTAAATTTTGTTTTAAAGAATTTTTGCGAGCAATGTTTGTTTATCTATTGATGTATTTGTTTTCAGCTGGATTAATACTTTTCCTCTTAAAACTTGGTTTTAGCCAACTTTTAGCGTATCATATAAACTTATTTTTATCGCTGTACTTTTTTTATTTTTTGCACACCAAATATACTTTTAAATAAGATTTTGATTATGATTTTTAATAATTGGAGACCCAGGGTCACCGGTTAAATTTTTTTGTTTGCCTTTTTTGAATTGAATTTTACAATGCCCCCCACGAAATTACATTGTAGTGATTTTTTCACGTTCGTAATTCAAAAATTATCCTAAAAATCTCTCAAATAAGTCGAAAATTTTTAAAATCTTTCTGATTTTAAAGTTTTGGCCCCATCGTCTAACGGTTAGGACGTCACCCTTTCACGGTGAAAATACGGGTTCGAATCCCGTTGGGGTCACCAAAAAATGTTCATAGGAATTTATCATTATCGATTAAAACTTCACTCAACATAGCTCTCACGCTGTTGTGTAAGGTTGCCCTTCTTTTCAAATATTCACCCAGATCCCCAATCAGAGTAGCGAAGAGTGTAGTTTGGGGTAGTTCGATTTAATTTTTAAGTTGAGCGTTCTTTGGCTGTGGGCTTATATTTTTTAAAAATAAATCCATATTTCTTTCAACTAGTGCCATTATAATGGCTTGAGGGTTAGTTACTGGAGCTGATGGGATTATGCTTGCGTCACAAACCATTACATTATCGAGATGCTTTAATTTGCCCGAAGAATTAACGGGGCAAAAATCATTTTCTCCCATTGGCAATGAAGAAAAAATATGAATGGTCGTTAAGTTTAAATTTTTAAAATTATCAAATATTTCGTCTTTATATTCTTTCCAGCCATCGTGATTATAAATTGGTGGGTAAACAAATTTTGCGCCTCCGGCAAACATAGCTTGAGTTAACTTATTTAAAGCAACTTGTAATAAGGCTTTATCATGTTTGGTTAAACTAACAAAAATTACTGGGTCAGATAAAAAAGGTAATTTAAAAATTTTTGCCCTTCCCGTTGGCTTAATCATTGCATAATAAATACCGCAATATTCGCTTAAATTAAACAGCCAACTTCTTTTTTTCCAATCTTCGCTTAAAAACATCCCAAAAAAACCTTTTGTAAAAACTGAGCCACCTATACGCACATTGGGCATAAATTCTGTAATTGCTACACTCGGAACTATTGCTGGTTTTGAGTTAATTTTATGATCGAATAAAGCACCAACTTTAACGGTTGGATGAAACTGTAAAGTTTTACCCACCGCTTTTTTTATACCGCTTTTTAGAAGTAAAAAAGGGCTGTAGATTGCCCCTCCCGCAAGAAATAAATGATCAAAGCTAATTGTTACTTTGTGTTTACCCATCGAAATACAATCAACCCGATAAGCTTTATTATTTTTATATTTTATTTTTTGCGCATTTAAGTTTGAAAAAACTTGTAAACCCTTTGTTGTCATATCGTCAAGAATAAGGCTACTAATAGATCTTTTGGTGCCGGTTGCACTATATGCGATTTTTAATTTTTCCCACTTCCAGCCTAGGTTTTCGGCTGAATTTGATAGTATATTTGAACTTGGATGATTTTCTGGTTCGGTAGGAGAAATAAGCTTTAACACCTTGTCATAACAACTATCGAGATCTGCAAAAGAAAAATTTTTAATATCGTTATTTTTTACCCAATCAGAAAAAACTTCTGAACTAACTCTTTGCATTATTCCGCTATTAATTTCTGCCCCTCCGCCAACTCCACTTCCTTCGGCATATAGAATATAAGTTTTACCAAAACTTGTTGTTATACCGCCATTTCGCCATAAACGATTTATTTTTTGGTAGTTTTTATATTTTTCACTCTCAGAAGTTTTAATAAAATCACCTTCTTCAATCAAAATTGTGTTAAAGCCTTGCTCAACTAATTTTTTTGAAGTTAATAAACCCCCAGGACCACTTCCAATGACCAAACACTCACAGCGCAAATTTTGTTCGGTATTAATTTGTTTTATGTTGCTCATAAAAGATTGTTATCACACAAATAAATTAAACTCATTGAACGAATAAAACTAATAAACATTCTGGTGGTTTTTGATAAATCTTCAAAAAATTCTATGAAAGTATTTTTTTTGTACTCTGAATTGTAGTGAAGAAATGATGTACCGAGGCCGTAAAATACACTTAATATAAAAAATAACAAAGCAACCGCTCTCAAGCCATTTTTAATATGAAAAGGTGAAATATTAACTTGAGATGCCACAAAATTTGCGCAGTCTTTGTTAAATAAAATGGACTGATTATAGCAAATCGATTTACAAATAGATGTTATTAAATTTTCCATTTATCAAAATATTTTAGAAAATATCTTTAGAATTTTCTGTTTAACCGGTTTTTTGTGCAAAGAACCTGAGGATCCTTGTTTTAAAATCGCATCTCTATTGGCAACATACCATCGATAAGTTTCCAAAAACATTTGATCGTTGGTGTATTTTGGGCTGAAGCCTAGCTCATTTTTAGCTTTTGAAATGTCAAAATACATAGATCTACCAAACATTAATGAGTGATATGGTCCCAATGGAGATATTCCTAAAAAGCTAGTAAGGTTCATACTAATTTCAGCTAATTTTAATGGAATAGATTTTATTTTGCTTTTGCTATTTGTAGCTAAAATCAAATTATTCAAAACATCATACATAGTTCCAAATTCTTCAGCGCCAATATTAAATTTATTTGCACCAGGTTTTAATGCTACCAGAACACAAGCGTCAGCTAAATCATTGGCATGAACAAACTGGTAAATATTTTTACCGCCATCAAGAACGGGTATATTAGCGCCACTATAAATCCACTCAAATAATATTGAAAAAATTCCCAATCTGCCATGACCCATTATGGTTCTTGGCCTTACGATTGAAATATCTAGACCTTTTTGAATATATTTTTCGCAAATTAATTCTGCTTCATATTTTGCTTTGCCGTAATCTTCCATTGGCCTCGGTAAATCAGTTTCTAATACGGGGTTATGCTTGGGGACTCCATAAACAGCGCTTGACGAGGTATTTATAATTTTTTTTACACCAACTTCACTACAGGCTTTTAATAAATTTTCTATTCCATCTTTGTTAACTTTCCAAAATATTTTTTTGTTTTTTGCGATTGGAACTTGCGCAACATTATGGTGAACAATATCAAACCCTAAATCAATTTTAGAGGCCAAAGATTTATCATTAATATCGCATTGAATAAATGATAGCCTAGAATGCTGAATGTTTGGTTTATTAATATCTAAAATATGAACGAAATCGCCCCTTTCCAAGTGTTTATTAACCATTGTCTCGCCAAAGTATCCGCTTCCACCTGTAACTAATATTTTTTTTGACATAATTTTTACTTTTTATATTGGGATATTATTTTCAAGACACCATTTAATACTTTCTCTCATGCCCGAATATAGTTCAAATTTTGGTTTGTAACCCAGCTCATCTTCAGCCTTTTGGATTGAACAAAAAATATTTTTATTTAACTCGGATAAAACATGAATTTTTTGATGATACAATCCAACTGATTGCAAAATGCTATCAGCAATATACGCCATATCAGATATTATTGAAGGTGCCTTCATGTTGGTATTTTTGCACTGAATATCAAACTCTGTTGTAAGAACATTTTTAATAGTTCTTACAATCTCATTTATGGTGTAAGGATTTTTATCAGCTAACCAATAAATTTTTCCATTAGAAATTTCTTTTGATGCAGATAAAATTATGCCTTGCGATAAGTTGTCAGTATAAGCCATGGATCTTTTGTTTTTGCCACTTCCAATGATTGGGAATTTACCTTCTTTTATTAATTTAAAAAACAAAGTTTGCCTGATTGGTTGATGAGGACCATAAAACCAAGGGGCTCTAACGATTGTGATTTTTGGAGTATTATGATGAGCGATAAAATCATTCGCAAATTTTTCCATCAAATACTTAGATTTACCATAATTCATATATGGATTATAGGCCGAAAACTCGTTAAAAATATCGTTATCGTTATTAGATTTATTGCAACCAATTGGAGAATTTGAAGACATTAAAACAATTTTTTGCGCAGAAACCTGCTTAGAAATTTGTAAAATGTGTTTGGCTCCCAAATAATTAATATCAAAAAAATCACTTGTTTTTAGTTTTGGATGAATAATTCCGCATAAATGAATTATGGTTGCGCCTTCGGCTTTACTAAGAAATTTTTTAATTGAAGCAATATCGGTAATATCACCTAGACAAATATTAACTTCTAAATTTTTTAAAAATTTAACCTCATCATTTGGTAAGCAAAATGCGTAGATATTTTTTGGTAAAACAGGCTGAGAGTATGAACCGTTAATAAGATTAACAACAAGATTTCTTCCAAGCCAGCCGTCAGCTCCGGTGATAAAAAATTTATTCATTACTTTAAGTTTATTTAAAAATTAATGTTTTTTGAAACTTTTATTTATAATGCCTACGACAAGACAACATAAACAGAAAATCTTATTTTATGAATTATATTACAATATTAATTAGCGTTTTTATGAATGCATTAGCACAAGTTTTTTTAAAAAAGGGTATGATGATTATCGGAAAGATTGATTCTTTTGAAGTAAATTATTTGAATTTGGCCATCACAGTTTTTAAAAATTCATACTTACTTTGTGGCTTTTTATGCTATGGGTTTAGCATTATTACTTGGATGATAGCGTTATCCAAAGTAGAAGTAAGTTTTGCTTATCCATTTCTTTCTCTGGGTTATATATTTGTTATGTTTTTTGGATATTTTTTTTTCAATGAATCTTTAAATCTATGGAAGATATTGGGTGTTTTCTTTATTTTAATTGGTGTGTTATTTATCGCAAAAAGCGGATTGTCTTCTTAGCTAAATATCAGGCAAGCAACTAAAACTATAGCCCATATAACAAGATTAGCTAAGAAAATCATATCTTTATAGATTATTACCCCAGAATCTCCAACATCTGCGGTATTGAGGTGCAAAGCTTGCAAATATCGAAATATACCAAAAATCACAAAAATATTTGTAATGGTAAATCCATAATTATTTGTAAGATTTGTCATTTCATTTGCGTACATAGTATATGATGCAATAGCCAAAACCGAGGAAATAATCATGAATTTTTCTAGCATTTCTTTAGTATAACCTTTTAAAGATTTTCTAAAATAACCATCAGTAACAAAATCTTTTCCGCGCTTCGTAAATGCTAAAAATAAGCATAGGTTAAATGTTAAAATAATTATCCATTTTGATATCGGGGTATCAAAGCAAAATATTCCAAAAAATACTCTAAAAATAAAACCTAATGCTATGGAAAACGCATCAAATATGGCATAATTTTTAGTTAATAAAGTGTATAAAATGCTATTAGCAAAATATATAATCATTACAGCCAAAGCTTTTATATTGAAGAATATTAAAACAATTGAAAAAGATGAGATAATCAAGAGGGTGAAAATTATTAGCGCAAACTTAACCGAAATCGAACCATTTGCTAAAGGCCTATTATTTTTTTTGTGATGAAGTAAATCTTCTTTTCTATCAACTAAATCATTTATTATGTAGATTGAGCTCGATATAAAACAAAAACTCACTACGCACATAAAAAAATTGAAATAATTTTCAAAATTAATATCCATAAATTTTAACGACAAAATAAACGGGATCATCACAAAAACGTTTTTGATCCATTGCTTCGTCCTAATTAATTTTAAAATTATAATTATTTTATTCATATTTTTTATAAAATGGATGGTTAGATTTCTTTAATATATCCCAGTCACCTTTTGAATCGCCAAAACAAATAGTATTGAAATTCTCAAATTCACCATATTCTGCAATAAATCTATTAACTTTTTCTGGGCCATAACAATTTGCTCCACTTAGCTTTCCTGTTATTTTGTTATTGGTCACTTCCAATTTAGAAGCCAAAACTTTAGTAAAACCATTTTTAGTTGCCCAAGGTTCAATCCACTCATAAATGCCAGAAGTTATTATTATTAGTTTATAGCCTTGTGATTTATAGAAATTAATTTTATCCAAAGCTTCTTTTTTTATTATCTTATCAACAAAATTAAGCGAATATTCTCTCGATAAATTTGCAAATTTATCATAATCCATTCCACCAAAGAAATAAGTTAAAAAGGCTTCTTTGGCAACAACATTAGAACAAAGCCCAAGTTTATAAAATATTATTTTATGTAAAATTTTTATTCCCCCAAGTAGCTTTGAAAATCTAAAACTTTTATAAGTTAAGTCTAGCATTGTATCAACTTTGGTAATGGTTTTATCGAAGTCAAAAATTACTAAGGTTTTTTTGTCCACCGAATGTTTTTCTTGATTGGGCATATTATATCTCCTCGTCTTCTCCTAAAATATCTGAATGATTCGTTATAAACAAAAACCATCTTTCTTTTTTAACGACAGACTCGGACATTATCTTTGGTTTTAAAAAATCGCTCAATATTTTTTTGGTAACTGAATTTGACAGCTTCATATCGTTATTTTTAATATTTTTTATGCTTTTGACGGTATTTTTAGTTAAATAGATTATGGCTTCAAAAAAAACTCACACCAAAATTTTTCCGCCCACTTTTATTTTAAATAAATCTAGTGGCTAATAATAAATTTTTCTATTTTGTTTAAGTTCCGGCCTTAAGTTCAAGTAGTTGCAAAACCAACATTTCTAGGCTATCTCAACCTATCTAGTTTTACGATCTTATAAATTCTTCTAATTTTTTTGCTTCACCTCGAACTTAATTAATAAGATTTTATAAATCTTCCTTATAAAGCCCATAAATTAATTAAAATATCCCTCGATTCGTTTTTATCGTCATTTAGCACGGTTACATAATTTTAAACAACGTGGTTAAATTCTTAGAATTAGTGCCTAAAGTTTGATATTTAACTATTATTTTTTATATTTTGCGTCAATCATTACCTAAGTTATACTTATCAATTCTGTTGTGGTGCTTACCATTTGTAGGTGCCATTTCTTGTTAATTAATTCAATTTATCAAAATTTTGTTGTATGAAAAAATTTATTCAAATTATTTTAAGCTTTATAATTTTAATCCTCTCTTCAGAAATTTCTAGGGCCCAAGATAAAAGTGAATTTTTAATTAAAATTAAAAATCATCGTTTTGTCCCAGAAATCATTGAGGTTTCTGCCAATACCGAGTTTAAATTAGTGATTGAAAATCTCGATAACACCATTGAAGAATTCGAAAGTGATGACTTAAAAAAAGAAAAATTGATTGGGGCTGGTAAAAAAATTTCTCTTCAAATTAAGCCTCTAAAGGCCGGTCAATATAAGTTTTATGGTGATTTTCATCAAAAAACTGCTCAAGGAAAAATAGTCGTTAAATAATATTTAGAAAACTGATGAATCCTTCGCTTGACTTAAATAATGGTTTTATGACCGAGGCTTTAGCCCAAGCCGAGTTAGCTTTTCATAATAACGAAGTCCCAGTTGGAGCGATTATTGTTGAAAATGGCCAGATAATTGCTCGGGCTCATAATCAGAACTTAAAACTCAAAGACCCAACTGCGCACGCTGAAATTCTCGCTATTAGGCAGGCCTGTAAAATTAAGGATTCAAATCAACTTAATAATTGCGATATATATGTCACGCTTGAGCCTTGCGCAATGTGTTTATCGACAATTAGTTATGCTCGAATTCGGCGAATTTATTTTGGAGCTCATGATCAAAAATTTGGCGCCGTCGAGAGCAATCCGTTATTTTCCTTGAAAGACTTAACTATGTTTAAAAGTGAAATTTACTCGGGAATAAATTCGCAACAATCGATAAATCTTTTAAAAAAATTTTTTGAATTAAGACGCAATAACAAGTCTTAAAACCTATCCTAAAAATTTCCAATTCCATAAGGTTTTTTTCAGATAATTTGTTTGCAAGTTGTAAGTGTTTAATTAAAATTTATTTTGGTTCTGGCGGGCCTTAAATTCCAAATCAAGTTTATTAATCTATGAGTTTAGAAATTCTTCAAAAATTACTTCAAGTCCCTGATTTAGCCGACAAAAAATGGGTATATGAACAATATGACTCGCAAGTTATGAATGACACTCTTGCAACTGGGGGCGATGCATCAATTGTTAGAGTTCGCGGGACAAACAAAGCCTTGGCCATGTCGGTTGATTGTACGCCACGTTATGTTGAAGCTGACAGTTTCGAGGGGTCGGTTCAAGCTGTTTGCGAGACTTATCGCAATATTTCTGCAACAGGTGCCAAGCCTTTGGCGATAACTAATTGCCTTAATTTTGGTAATCCACAAAAACCTGAAATTATGGGGCAAATTGTGCGCTCAATTCAAGGAATTACCAAAGCTTGCAAAGCTCTTGATTACCCAGTTGTTTCGGGAAATGTATCGCTTTATAACGAAACTGATGGCAAGGCAATACAGCCTACTCCAGCAATAGGTGGGGTTGGGTTGTTAACTAATTCCAGCAAAAGATGCAATGCGAAGTTTAAAAAAATTTCTGATCAAATTTTTGTAGTGGGTCAGACCTTTGGCCACTTATCTTGCTCAATTTATGAGAGGGAAATTTTGGGTATCGAATCTAAAAAAAATCCTCCCAAAGTTGATTTACAAACAGAGCGTAAAAACGCTGAATTTGTTCGCGAATTAATCGCTTTAGAAATTATCAATGCTTGCCACGATATATCTGACGGAGGTTTGCTGGTTTCTTTATATGAAATGTCGACAATTGATTTGGGTTGTTCAATAGATTTGAGCGCTTTAAAAGCAGAAAATCTCGATAATATTGCTATTTTATTTTCGGAGGACCAATCCCGATATGTTGTTTCGGTTAGTTCGGAGTTAGTTAAAGATTTTTTAAAATTCGCCGAAAAATCTTGTATCGCCACATATAAAATTGGTGAAGTTATTGGCGAAAATATTGTTTTTGAGTCTCAGCAACAACGGGTTGTTGATTTACAAAAAATTTCTCAAACGGTTTTTGAGAAAAACTTTTCATAAATTTCAAATTTATAAAACTCTATCACCAAAATATGGAAAGCGGTAAATCCTTTCGTTATGCTTCTTTAGCAATGAATATACTAGAAAAGCTTCTTGGGACGCGGTTTACGGTATCGGGGCTTGAAAAAATCCCCTCGCAACCAGTGATGTTTGTTGCTAATCATTTTACGCGTTCCGAAACTTTTTTTGTTCCATATATTATCAACAAATGTTCGCAAAGATCAGTTAGATGTTTGGCCGATTCAAAATTATTTTATGGGGCATTCGGCAAATTTTTGCGTACCGTCGGAACAGTCTCCACCAAAGATCCAAATCGTGATAATATTATTCTCAACGACCTAATAACCGGAGCTTTTGACTGGATGATCTATCCCGAAGGAAGTATGGTAAAAAGTAAAGAAATAAAATTTGACGGTCTTTATACGAGTTATACTCCTCACCGCATTGGCCCAGTCAGAACTGGTGCTTCGGTACTGGCATTAAAATCACAGCTATATCGTAATGATTTAATTTTGGCGCACCAAAGTCAAAATTCTCAAATATTAAATGAGTATAAAATTAATTACGGGCTTCAATATCAATCTTCACTAGAGAGTCTCCAAACATACATCGTTCCGGTTAATATTACATATTATCCAATTCGACCCGGAAACAACAAAATCAAAACTCTGGCAGTTAAATTGATTAAAAATTTACCCAAACAAATTATCGAAGAACTTGAAATCGAGGGCAATATTTTACTTGATTCAGATATTGATATAAATTTTGGAGATCCAATTAATCTAGCCGAATATATTAATTCTACTCAAAGCATAATTAATAAAATTCCAATCATCAAATACGAGACCAAAAATAATTTTGTTATAAAATATTATCGCTCAAGGCTTACAAGCGATTTTATGAAAAAAATTTATCATGATATTCAGATCAACTTTGATCATCTTTTTGTTTCATCGCTAATTCACATAACCCATGAAAAAATATCAATAAATTATTTGAAGCGAGTAATTTACCAATCAGCGATTTTACTTAATAAAACCAAAAAATATCGTCTTAATTACTCAATTTTGGAATCAAATATTTTTAATATTTTTAGCGATGAAATAAATCACGAATTTGATAGTGTTTTTGACTTGGCGCTCAAGCAATCATTGATTTCAAAAATTTCATCTTCCGAAATTATTGTAAATAAAAACCAGCTTAGCAAAAAATATGATTTTCATGAAATTAGAATAGAAAATACTTTGCAAGTTATCGCCAGAGAATTTGATTTAATTGATGGCGCAAATAGCATCGTTAGAAAGGTTTGTACCATTGAAAATGATGAACTAAAAAACTTAGTTTTTAACAATATTCTTGAACATGACATTAAAATTTTTGAGCAAGAATATCTTCAAAATTATGACGACAAAAACTCTAAAAATCAAAATGTCGGAAAGCCATTTTTTCTGAATAAAAATGTTAATTCCTCAAAAAATATTCAAAATTTCGGCGTGGTCTTGGTTCATGGCTACAAATCTGCGCCTCAAGAGGTTGCTAATCTAGCTAATTTTTTAAGTGGTTATGGAATAAAAGTTTATGCAGTTAGATTGCGTGGTCACGGCACCGCTCCAATCGATTTAAAAAATTATTTATGGTCGGATTGGTATAATTCTCTTCAAAGGGGTTACTGCGCTTTGTCAAATATCTGCTCAAACATAGCCGTTGTTGGTTTTTCAACCGGTGGGTTGTTAACGCTTTTGAGTGCTTCACAAAAAAATAAACTTTCAAAATTAGTTGGAGTAGTGTCGATTAATTCTGCTTTAAAGCTTCGTGATATTAAGGCTAAGATGGTTCCGGGAATAAATTTATGGAATGAATTACTTGATAAATTTAAGCTTGAAAAAGGTCGACTTGAGTTTATCGACGATGAGCCAGAAAATCCGCATATAAACTATAGTCGAAACTACATAAAAGGCGTTTATGAGCTTGAGAAATTAATGACAATTTGCGCTGATAATCTTTGTAAAATAAAGGTCCCAACCCTTGTTATACAAGGAACTAACGATCCAATTATTAATCCAAAAAGTGGTGAATTAATTTATGATAAAATTAAATCACCAAACAAAAAATTTGTTGAATTTGAAGCTGATAATCATGTAATTATAACTTCATCAAAAAGAGATTTGGTGTTTCAAGAAATTATAAATTTTTTTAATCAACAAAAGTTTATATAACTTTATAAACCACGCTATAAATTCCTTAAAAACTTTTACCTAAAATGAGATCCAGACCTCCAAAACAAATTGAGCAAGAAGTTGAAAGTTCTGACAATGTTGTCGTTGAAGTTAAAGATGAAGTGCCTTCTATTTCAACCGGCAAACAAAATACTTTTATTATAATTGTTGCCTCAATTGTTTTGGTTATAATTTGCTATTTTATTTTTTTTAGCGGGGTTGAGCATGAAAAACAAGTAATTGAACCCGTTATTGTTCAGCCCGCAGATGAATTAATCAAAGGTTCTGCCGAACCGATTGCCCCTAGCGAATCTGGTAAATCAATTTTTGATTTAGAAGAAGTTGATAAAAAAGAAAAATCTGAAAACATAGATTTACTTGAAAAGCAAGCCAAGCCTGAAGTTCCTGATATTCCTGAATTGCCAAGCGATGTTGCGTCGAACGATTTAATAAATCTTGATAAACTCAAAGAAGATCAATCTATAAGTGATGATAGCGAATTAACCGCTGATAATATTGCTGAAAATTCCTCTAGCGCTTTGAATCAAGAAGAGTTAAAAATCCGCGATCAAAAAATTCTTGAACTTGAAACCAAAATTAAAGAGTTTTCTGAAAATAGCGCCAAAGAAAAACAAGCTTATCAAGATGCGCTAAAAAAGCGCGATGAAGATGCTAAGAAGCGTGATGAGGATCAAAAAAAAGCTCTTGAGCGTGACGAATTGATCAAAAAACAAAAAGAAGAAGAGCAAGAGGGTATCTTTGAGCCTCGTTATTCACCAATTGTGGTATTTTCTGATAGGCGCGACCCTTCTCCTCCAAATGGTGTTGGTCAAGATAAAAATATTGTGATTTTGAAAGGCGATGAAATTGCTAAAATTAAAGAGTCGAATTCAAAAGTTGATGTTTCGATCATAAAAGATCGAACCAGAACCATCGCTCAAGGTAAAATGCTTACGGCAATCTTAGAAACCTCAATTAACACCGAATTTCCGGGAGCGGTTAGGGGTATAATCTCGAGAGATGTTTATGGAGAATCTGGGCGTGAAGTTTTGATTCCGAGAGGTTCTAGGCTTTACGGTTCATATTCTTCAGAAGTTAGAAGAGGTCAGGGAAGGGTGAGTATTTCGTGGACAAGATTGCTTCGTCCAGACGGTATAAGTCTTGATATCACTTTAACCGCTGCCGATCAATTTGGAAGAGCGGGGATTCCGGGAGAGATCGATAATCGTTACAGCTCTTTGGTTGCTAATTCTTTGTTAACTAGCGTTTTGGCTGTTGCTGGTACCGCTGCGGCCCAAACATTAATGGCATCTGGAAGCAGTTCGCAAACTTCAACCACTGTTAATGCTAATTTGGGCACCACCACAACCTACGGCAATGCGGGTAATCAGGCTTTATACGATGTTACAAGAACCATTATTGATATTGTCGGTACAATTATGAAAAACTCTCTTGATCTAAATCCGGTAATTAGAATCCCTCAAGGTACTAGAATGACGGTTATTGTGAATTCTGATATCACGGTTCCTAAAATGCGAGATAGATAAATTGTCGAATTTTAAAATTAATTAAAACCACTAAAAAATGTCATCAAAAAAAACCGCTTATTCTTGTCAAAATTGTGGAGCAATTCATTTCAAATGGTCGGGCAAATGTTCGGATTGTGGCGCGTGGAATTCTTTAATCGAAGAATTCGCTGAAGGAGGAAATTCGCATTTTACTCGAATTGAAAATGATAAAATTTCCAATCCTTCAAGTTCCAAACAAGCTCATAAAATTAGCCTAGTAAGTTTGGATGGCGAAGCTCAAGAGTTCCCGCGCGTAAAAACTGCCATAAATGAACTTGATAGAGTTTTGGGGGGTGGTTTGGTTCAGGGTTCGGTAGTGCTAATCGGTGGTGACCCTGGTATCGGTAAATCAACGTTGCTTTTGCAAACCGCGCATAGTTTGGCAAAAAATAGCAACTCTCTAATTTATATTTCTGGCGAAGAATCGGTTGACCAAGTGCGTTTGCGCGCCAAGCGCTTGGGGTGTGAAGAAAAATCAATAAAGTTGGCTTCTACAACTAATGTCTCTGAAATCATCAATGCTGTTAAAGATGAAAAGAATGCCAAAATCGTAATTATTGACTCGATTCAAACAATGTTTCTTGAGGGTTTATCTTCGGCACCGGGGTCGGTTTCGCAAGTGCGAGCTAGTGCAGGTGAATTAACTATTTTTGCTAAAAAAAATAATATTACTTTGCTAATTGTTAGCCATGTAACCAAAGATGGGCAAATCGCTGGCCCCAAGGTTTTAGAGCATATGGTTGATACTGTTTTATATTTTGAAGGCGAAAAAGATTTACATTTCCGGATTTTGCGCGCTATCAAAAATCGTTTTGGCCCCGCAAATGAAATTGGGGTTTTCGAGATGAATGAAATCGGTCTTTGCGAAGTTTCAAACCCAAGCGAATTATTTTTAGCCTCTTACGATCACAAAACCAGCGGAACCACGGTTTTTGCTGGTATTGAAGGTTCGAGACCAATCTTGGCGGAGGTTCAGGCTTTGGTGGCGCCTTCATTTATTCCAACTCCTCGAAGAGCTGTGGTGGGTTGGGATTTAAATCGCTTAGCAATGATAATTGCAGTTTTGAACACGCGTTTCGGTCTAAATTTATTCGATAAAGAGGTTTATCTAAATATTGTTGGCGGTCTTAAAATTTTAGAAACTTCGGCGGATTTGGCGGTGGCTTGTGCGCTAATTTCTTCATCTCGCGATATTGCGTTACCAACTTCAACAATTGCAATTGGTGAAATTGGTTTGAGTGGGGAAATTAGAATGGTGAGCAATCTTGAAACTCGCCTAAAAGAAGCGCATAAATTAGGTTTTAAAAACTGCATCATTCCAAAAGCTAACGAGAAAAATAAGAATTTTAATAACATGATAAAATCTTTGCCAGACATCAATATTCATAGTGTTTCGCATATTAGAGATATCGGAAAATTTTTGCCAAAAATTTCAAAATAAATTTAATAAAAAAA
>RFYG01000160.1 GCA_009925685.1 Pseudomonadota bacterium | reverse complement strand
AACAGACATGAAGTCGATATTGTTGTTGAGATTGATATTGCTTAGAGCAAGAAATTGAGCGCTTTTTATGGCATCTTCGTTGCCTGCAGAGTGCATGATGATAAGGTTTTTTTGATTGCCGTTATTGGCAATTTGTTGATAGACTTCACCATTAAGAGCGTCTTTGAGGGTGAGGATGTTGGGGAGATACTTTCTTAAATTTGCTTCATCAGCAAATTTAGATTGTGGTTGAGTTGCTTCGCTTGAAGTGAATTCAAGCTCATCAACTAAATTTTGGTTTGTTAAGTTTTTTATGATTAAGCCAACCTTTCTCCCAATTTTTTGCTCAATTAGATTTACCGCAACATTAGCAATAGCAATACCCTTTTGAGATGAATCGCCATTTTGAAAGTAGATGTTGGGAGTGGTCATCATATCGAATTACGTCTCAATTAATTTTAACAAAAATACTTAACTTAAATTTGATTTATTTGACTTGTTGCAGAATTTTGATTTTAGGATAGGGACAAGTTTCTTGCGAAGATAGAAGATAGTAAGGTCGAGAAATAAGAAAATTGGAAGTTCATACTTAATGTCATACTGAGGAATTAGCCATTCACCATCATTTCCATATCTAGGTTCAAATAGTAACATCTCCCAAAATACTGGCCATAAAATAATTTTACGCAAAATATCTAAAACCTTATAAAAGGAAGCTGAATCTATACCAATAAAATTGTAAATTAATGATACCTCATCAATATCAGCGAAGTACAGAATTACATAGATAATATTTGCAAAAAGTGCCCAGCTAGTGATTGGAAAAAGTTTTATAACATTTTTCATTATTTTACTCCAAAATTTTCTGCAGGAATTGGTTTTTTATATCCTGGCAGAGTTAAATCGTTAATTTGTGGCGGATTTATACCTGCAGCATTTAGCAACCCAGAAACATAAGAGTTTGAATTATAACCGGCTGGATTATTGAGATTAGGGAATAGATCATAAGTTAGGTTATCTTTATAACCCGCATCCAATTGATTTAAAAGATTTATGTAATATGGTTCTTGACTAATTGGAACAAGGTTTGGTGATTGATAAATTTTAATTGAAAGATCAATATCACGAGTTCGATTGTTATCACTTATTAAATCTCCCGCTATAAGTATGCTTGGTCCAGCTCCCCAAGTTCTATACCAGTTTCCAGTTTCTTGATCTTGAACATAACCCTCTTTGTCGGCATAAAGCCCTTGCTCATTTGGTTCTGGAGTATGAACAATAGTCAAATGGCTTTTATTTGAAGGAAGAACTTTTTGAGCCATAATTTGTAAAGCATTCTCTTTACCCGCATTCCCCCCAATCCTACTTCCTTCCCAAGCGTTCTTGGCTATTTGTTCATCGGATTGATTGGTTAATGCGCTATAGGTGATT
>RFYG01000159.1 GCA_009925685.1 Pseudomonadota bacterium | reverse complement strand
AGACCATCATATTTTTTTATAATTGCTAAAACTTTTTCAAATGATATTAAATCTTTTTGTGATTGGAGAAGATTTGTTGCAAAAGTTTCAGAAATAAATTGCTGTTCTTGTAAATTGGCGGATTGGAAGGTTTTAATAATTGGAAGAGTAATTTTGCCCTCGAAAAAATCGTTACCCAAATCTTTGCCAAGAGTTTCTTGGTTTGATGAATAATCCAAAATATCGTCGACTATTTGAAATATCATTCCGATATTTTTGCCAAAATCTCTTAGATTTTTTATTTGTTGGTTTGGAAGATTGTTTATCAAGGCTCCAACTTCACAACAAGCTGAAAATAAAACGGCAGTTTTACCAAAAATTATTTCAAAGTATTTATCTGTGGAAATTTGAATATTGTGAGAGTTTTGAAGTTGCAAAACTTCTCCATCAGCAATAATTGAAGAGGTTTTAGATAATAAATCTAGGACCGCCAGATTTTGGCTTTTAACCATAAGTTGAAATGATAAAGAAAAGAGGTAGTCGCCCACTAAAATTGAAGCTTTGTTGTCCCAAAGTGCATTAGCGGTTTTTTTTCCACGACGAATTTCACTCATATCGACGACATCGTCGTGCAAAAGGGTTGCAGTGTGAATCATTTCAACAGCCGAAGCCAAATTAAGATATGATTCGGGATTTGTTGAACCGCACAATTTTGAAGCAATAATTAGAAGGAGCGGTCGAATTCTTTTGCCACCCGAACTAATAAGATTTTTGGTAATTTCTTGAATTAAGTTGGATTTGCCAACGCTATTGGATAATATGATTTCATTAACAGCATTCAAATCTGAGGAGTATAAATTGGTGATTTGGTTAATTTTTTGCATCTTTATTCTTTGTTATGCAGAATCATAATTTTATTGCGACATTCTTCAAGTTTTGCAGAAATATCTCTAAGCGATGACCTTTCTCCAGTTTTAACATATTCAATATATTGATTAGCAAGAAAATCGGCGCATTTTTCAAATCTTTCGATGGCCTCTTGAATAATTTCGAATTGTTGTTCGGCGATTTCATCTTGGCTATTCTCGGCTATTTGAACTAATTTTTCAGCGAAATCATAATATTGAATAATTTCGTTGTATAATTGCTCTTGCTTGGAGGTTGCCATGTTACTCTTATTAAGTTTTTAAGATAAATCATTAAAAAGATTTAGTGATTTTAGCATATCTTGATTAGATATTTTAAAATCATTTTTAGCCCATAAAATTTTTAACTTTTTAAGAACTTTAGAAAGCTTATTTTTTGGACAATTAACTGCGATTAAATCATTTATGGTGATTGGAAACATCGGTATCGGCTTATTTATAATTTGGTTAATTTTTTGCATCTTTATTCTTTGTTATGCAGAATCATAATTTTATTGCGACATTCTTCAAGTTTTGCAGAAATATCTCTAAGCGATGACC
>RFYG01000158.1 GCA_009925685.1 Pseudomonadota bacterium | reverse complement strand
AGAGTATCTGTAAGAGCAAATAATAATTATAGAAGACTGTCTAAAGAAGAATTTTTAGCACAGTCTCTGAAAGAGTGCAGTTCGCGACCTATTCAGGATATTGATGAATCGTAAAAAGAAAAAATTTGAAGACATGTATGAAATAATCGACCAAGTAATCAAGAAGCGAAAAAACAAATGGAAATTAAAAGCGATTACTTGGTTTGATTTTGAAGATATAGAGCAAATAATAAAGCTCCATATATATAAAAAATGGCATCTATGGGATCAATCGCGAGCGATAGAGCCTTGGGTAAATCGTATAGTCACGAATCAAATAAGAAACATCATTAGAAATAATTATACAAGTTTTGCTCGTCCGTGTTTGTCTTGCCCATTCAATCAAAATAAAGAAGGTGACACAGGTGCAGAAATGTCTTGCGGATTTACTGCTAGTGGTAAGCAATGTAATGAATGTCCTTTATACGCTAAATGGGAAAAGATAAAAAAGTCAGCGTATGATGTAAAAATAACAGTTAGCTTGGAAAATCATAAGAATTATTTCATGAACTTCGAATCTAGTGCAAGTTATGATTACAAAAATGCTGAGAATAAGTTGCACGATTTAATGAAAACGAATTTAAGCGACAAACACTTTTTTGTTTATAAAATGTTTTTTATAGATAATCTAACAGACGATCAAGTAGCTAAAATTTTACGATTTAAAACTAGTGAAAAAGGTAGAAAAGCTGGCTACAAACAAATAAAAAATTTAAAAAAAATGCTGTATATTAAAGCGCAGAATTTACTGAAAGATAACGATCTATTTTCTTCTTAATATGTTAACTGACGAAAACAAAGCATTTATTCTAAGAAAAATAAACGAAGGAACACAAGATTATGTTGTGTTGGCTAATCTAGTTTTTAATAAAGAAGATCTAACAGGTAGATCTAAAGAAGCTAAAGCGGTTAGAGATTTTTTAATCACAACTGGATTCACGAAGAAACAAGAAAAGCCAAAGCCTACCCAAACGATAGAAATACTATCAAAAGAAAACTGCGAATTTATTGATCAAAATATAAAAACGGGAATTACCCCCAGACAAGTAACAGAATTAATATTTCATGAGAAATTTGTTGGATTAGAAAACATAAATATATTTATTACTCCAGAATACAGGGCAGTTCAAAAATATATAAAAGAAAAATATCCTGATTTTCTTGTAGATAATGAGTCTGGAGTGGGAGATAAATATTCTGTTCCTCGTTCCATTAAAACAGTAATTAATAAAGTAAATAAATGGGCAGGACAAAACATATCAGAAGAAAAACTTTCTTTGCAGCACAGAAAATGTATGGAAAAATTATTAACTTATTTATCAAGTCCCAGATTTGTTGGTAATTACGATTCTTATAATAGCTCTACAGACAAAGAGTTATTTGAAGCTGAGTTTGTTCGTTCAGTCTGGGATAAGCCTGATCTAACTGTT
>RFYG01000157.1 GCA_009925685.1 Pseudomonadota bacterium | reverse complement strand
AACATTTCTTCTGGTGCAGATACTACAATTTTTGCCAGCAATTTAACAGCTTCTGGAGAGGGTAACATCATAGTAGGGGCCTATACTGACAACAACCCGTTTTCTGCAACTTATGGTCAAACAATTTTTAATGACAACGCTAATCTAAATATTATCAACGGCGTTGATAGTGAGAGGTTTTATTCTAAATCGACCAAAATAAAAACTGGCTTAAGTTTAGAAAATGCATTGATGACTGCAGCGATGGTGGCAGCGGTTGCATTTAGTGGTGGAGCAGGTGCCGCGGTTATAGCTACCTCTGGCGCCGTTGGGGGAGCAGTCGGCTCTGTCAATCAACAAAAAACCACCAAAACTCAATTCCGTTACGATGAAACTATCGTCAAAAGTAATTTGAGTTTTGGTAAAAACCTCAATCTTACCTCGATTAATGACACCAACATTCAATCATCCAATCTTGCTACCGGTACAAAAAACATCATTGGCCAGAAAGACCTAAACATTACCACGGGTGGTAATCTTCTTTTAACCTCGGCCACAGAAACTCACCAAGTTTCTTATGACCTCAAAGATAAGGGCAATTACTTCTTTAAAAATGGTCAATCGGGCAATTATAACACCGCAGTTATCAATACAGAAATTGACACCGCCAATGGCGAGGGGAATCTAAATCTCAATGTTGGTAACTCAATTTTAACATCGTATAAACAAGGGAGTCGCGAAGATACTTCCAATCAAAAACTTGCTTATCTAAATCAACTTGATCCGGCAATTACCACCTATAATTCAATCGAAGAAACTCACAAATCTTGGGACCAAACAGTTAGTGGCTTAACAAGTGCAGGGCAAGCTGTAGTTGCTATTACCGCCACAGCCTTAACTATGGGTGCAATGGATCCAGTTAGCGGAAGTTGGGTACAAGGGGCTTTAGTTGCCGGTACCTCAGCCACTGCTTCAACTGCTTCTGTATCTGCCATCAACTCAGCAATGAATGCCAATGGCGATATATTTAAACAACTTAAAACCATCTCTAAAGACACTTGGGATAACACCACCTCAAGAGAAAGTGTTAAAAATATCATAATTGCTTCAGTTTCTGCTGGAATAGCTACGGGTTTAACTAACATAGTTGGAGGTGGAACCTTCACCACACCTGCAACCAACTCAGCTAATAAAATCGCTTCAAATACTAATACACTCGAAAGAGTCAGTACAAACCTAAAAACCTCCTTCCAAGAAATCTCCACCCAAACACTTGCTTCAACTGCAACGCAATCTGCAATTAATGGCGATAGCTTTATTGAATCTCTAAAAAATCAAAGTAAAAATGTATTAATTTATACATTAGCTAAAGTAGGTGCTAATGAGATAGGTAGAGCCTATCACGGAACTACCACCCCAACAATATTAACCGATTCAAACGGTAATACTTTAACAAATCTCGATGGCAATATTATGACCACAACATCATCACCATTGATCGATAAACCAACGCAACTTCTTCTTCATGCAACTCTGGGATGCGCAGTT
>RFYG01000156.1 GCA_009925685.1 Pseudomonadota bacterium | reverse complement strand
AAAAGAATTTTTAATAAATTACTTAAAGAAGAGTTTGATAAAAAAAAATCACCTAATATAGCTGAATCAGATAAAGATCCCAACAAATATGAATTGACTTTCTCTTTCGCATTAACTCGTTTAACGTCCAAAGAATATTATGATACTTATAATATCAATCGAGTCTCGAAAGATGAATTTGAATTATTACTTTCTAATGAACAAGAACTTAAAGACATTATAACCAAAAAAAACCCTAATCAAAATAAATATGATTTTCAAAAAAAATTATCTGATCTAGAAAAACCAACTACAGAAACTTCCAGAGAATGGTACGATAATATTTTTTCTGCCCCTAAGCAAACTCTAACAACCATAACTTCTTTATTTACAGGTGTTATTTCTCTTATATTTGAACCAACTAAAACTAAAGATAACCAATCGCAAAATCCAACAAGAACACCAAATAAACCTTCATCTTTAAAGCCAGTTGAGCCAGTTATTAGATAAAAATCGTAATCATTAAATAAGCTAAGATTTATAATTAACAATTTTTTAGTTAACTATTTTGAAACAACCTCACAAAAAAATGCTGTATTAAAGTTTAATATGTAAACATTAAACTTTAATATTTAAGCAACATCCTTTAATTAATTATATAAATTTATGATCAGTACAATATCTACTTTTCTTTCGAATGGACTCATAAAACTTAAAGAAAAAATCTCATTAGCATTTACTCAATCGCAAACAACAGGACAGCAACAAAGCTCAGAAGGACCATCGTCACCCTCAGGACCATCGTCACCCACAGGACCATCAACAGGCTCAAGTAAATCTTCACAACTACCCTCAGGACCATCGTCACCACACTCAGGACCCTCAGGACCATCGTCACCCTCAGGACCATCGACCATCGATAGGCTCAGGAAAATCAGTGAGTTGGGGATCTGCACCCCCTATAATGGATGTTAATTCGCAAACTCCTTATTCACCAAAAACACGAGTATCAAATCCAGTAATTAAAGCAGCTAATGAAGCTGCTGCAAAAGCTAGATCAGTAGCTAAAAGTTTAAATACAACAACAGGAACAAATGATGGTCAAAATCCTACAAATGAAAATTTTTTAAATTCAGCGAGTACTTTATTAAGTAGAACTGGCGACGGTATTACTAATTTAGGCGCTGGTATGAGTGATATATTTAATAATTTAGATGTTAAAACTACATCTAATAAACCTCAAGAAGGTAATCCCGGTCAGAATTCCCGAACCGATCTAAGCAAACCTGTAGAAATATCCACCTCTTCTCCAGCTGGACCCGTAGAAATATCCAGCATACCCCCTACAAATACTCCAGTTGGTCCTAAAGGAGCAGAAAATAAAACTAAAATAAGTCCTGAAGTGAAGGCGCATGTTAAAACTTATAGAGATAGAGGTGTATTTAGAGGTCTTAGTGAGAAAGAAAAATTAGAAATTTGGCAATATTTGCTTGAAGGACGAAATGAGCCCCCAAAAGTGGTCGCCGAAATAGAAGATACAAATGCAGCAGCACCACTTACAACTACTGGTCAAGGTCTATCAGGCCCATATC
>RFYG01000155.1 GCA_009925685.1 Pseudomonadota bacterium | reverse complement strand
CCTTAATTCTGATTTAGTGGCAATCATAGGAGAAAAAGGTAGCGGTAAAAGTGCCATTGCTGATATCATTGCATTACTTGGAAATTCTCATCAGCATGAAAGTTTTTCTTTTTTAAATGAAAAAAGGTTTCGTGGAAAGGCTGTTAATCTAGCCCAACACTTTAACGCCAATCTTACATGGAAAAGTGGTGCATCCAATAGTCAGAATCTAAATAAAAATTCTGATGAAGGTAGCGTGGAATTAATTCGCTATCTTCCGCAAAGTTATTTCGAAAATTTATGTAACGAGCATACCGATGATGGGCATAAAAAATTTCAAAAGGAATTAAGAAAAGTAATTTTTAATCACATAGATGTTAGTGCTCGCTTAGAAGCATCTGACTTTGAGCAGTTAGTGGATCATCAAGAGAAAACCTTTCGTAATCAATTGGATGAATATCGTAAAAATTTGTCTCGTATTAATCTTGATATTCAGGGTTTGGAACTACAATCTCAGGGTTGGTTGAGAAAGCAGCTGGAAGAATTACTGGAGCTAAAAACAACGCAAATTGCGGAACATGATAAAATCAAACCAGAAGCATTAACAAAGCCATCAGAAGAGCAGTCGCTTGAGCAAAAAGAAGTCAATAGTAAGATCGAGGAAAATGCAAAAAAATTATTAGAAATTGCAACAAACAAGACTGAAAAGTCAGAAGGCTTATTATTGATCGCCAAAAAGCTTAATGCCATTAAAGCTATTACGGATGGTTTTCAAATGTTGGAAAGGCAATATAATTCTTTTCAAGAAAGTAATTCTGCTAATTTTGAAATTTTGGGTTTGCAACATGAGATGCTTGTGCGTTTAGAAGTCTCCCATTTTGGAAAATTATCTACTATGAAAACTGCTTTAGAGCAGGAAGAAAAAGAATCGCGCATTTTTTGTGCAGAGTTAGAAAATCAGCGTTCAGAATTAACTTTGAAACAAGAAGATCTTAAGAAAAAATTGAACGAACCTCAGCTTTTATATCAAAAAAATTGTGAAGATATTAAGAGATGGGAAGAAGCTAGAATTACGCTTATCGGTCCAGAAAATAGTGTGGCAAATCAAGAAACATTTAATGGTTTGAAAGCTAGTATTGCTGATCTTGATAAAATACCCCTGCAACTTGATTCAAAAAGAAAGCAGCGCCTTCAATTAACTGAAGAAATCTTCAACGCTCTTAATGCTAAGAGAGAAGCTAGAGAAAAATTATTTAAACCACTTCAAGATTTTATTGAAAGTCACCCGCTCATTAAGGCAGACAATAAACTGAAATTTCAATCAAATTTAAGTATTTTATTAGACATTTTAGTTACCAAATTATTTGAAATCATAAAACAATATTCTGGAGAATTTAACAAGGAACACGAGGGTCATATTGCAATCAAACAATTGTCAGAATCGTGTTCTTTTAATAGCAAAGATGGTGTTTTAAAATTTGTTCAGAAACTTTATAATATGATTTGCGGAAATAACGAATCATTTTCTTATCGCGATCTTAGAAAAAATAAAACTTTAAGTGAGGTTTATGATTTGGTGTTTGGACTTAGCTATTTGGAACCGCAATACT
>RFYG01000154.1 GCA_009925685.1 Pseudomonadota bacterium | reverse complement strand
TTATACAGATAATACTGTAAGTGCTATAGGTTATATTATAGGTCCACAAGGTCTTCAAGGTACTACTGGTAGCCAAGGTACTCAAGGTTTAAGTGGTGCTTATGCAGCACAAGGTATACAAGGTCCACCAGGACAAGGCTTGCAGGGCATGCAAGGTCCACAAGGTGTTCAAGGCCTACGTGGATTATTTGACGCACAAGGTATACAAGGTATACAAGGTTATAGCATACAAGGTGTTCAAGGTACTCTAGGTGTTGCAGTAACTTGGCGTGGTGATTATACCTTTACAGAATACTATACTAAAAATGATGTAGTTTATTATTTTGGTGATAGCTATATTGCTGTATACGATAGCGGAACATTTGCAGAGGAAGCACCAGAGTTTAGCCCAGGTGTAGTAAATACTACATACTGGAATCGCATGACAGCACAAGGTGTACAAGGTCCACTAGGCTTAGATGGTCCGCAAGGTATTCAAGGTACTACTGGAATACAAGGTACACAAGGCTCACAGGGCATACGCGGTCCACAAGGCATACAAGGTATGCAGGGCTTGCATGGTTTTTATGCTGGCCAAGGCGTACAAGGATTGCAGGGACCGCAAGGTCCACAAGGTGTACAAGGCATGCAAGGTTTGCATGGTATGTATGCTGGACAAGGTATACAAGGTCCGCAAGGTATACAAGGCCCACAAGGTGTGCAGGGTGTACAGGGTCTGCAAGGTGAGCAAGGCATACAAGGACCTCAAGGATTGCGTGGTATACAGGGTGTACAGGGTACGCAGGGCCTACAAGGCCCACAGGGGTTACACGGTGAATTTGCTGGTCAAGGTGTACAGGGTACTCAAGGTATTCAAGGTCTAGGATTTACCTGGCGTGGAACATATAGTAGTACAACTAATTATAAAAAATATGATGTTGTACACTATCTAGGTAATAGTTGGATTGCAAAAATTGATGGAATACCAACAGGATTTGATAGTGCGGCTGCTTATCCAGGGCCAGGAATATACTGGGATTTGGTTGCCAGCCAGGGTGTTCAAGGTATCCAGGGAGTTCAGGGAACTCAGGGTATACAAGGTACGCAAGGTCCACAAGGGTTGCATGGAATGTTTGCTGGCCAGGGCGTACAAGGACCGCAGGGTAATCTAGGCGTACAAGGTCGTCAAGGCGTTCAAGGTTTTAAAGGGTTCCAGGGACTGCAAGGTATTCAAGGTCGCCAAGGTACCCAAGGCGTACAAGGTACTCAAGGTCCACAAGGCTTACACGGTATGTTTGCTGGACAAGGTGTACAAGGCACACAAGGTCAGCAGGGTACAAGCGTACAAGGTCGTATTGGGCCACAAGGTTTTAAAGGTGACAAAGGCGATTTAGGTCCAAAAGGTGCTACAGGTAGCCAAGGCATTCGTGGCAACCAAGGTATGCAAGGTTTGCATGGTGCATTTGCTGGACAAGGTGTTCAAGGCCCACAGGGTGCTCGTGGTGCTCAAGGAGTGCAAGGCCGTCAGGGAACACAAGGTTGGTGGGGTTATCAAGGTGTTCAAGGTATACAAGGACGTGATAACGGACCACAAGGTGTTCAAGGTCGTAC
>RFYG01000153.1 GCA_009925685.1 Pseudomonadota bacterium | reverse complement strand
TTTGATTTTTAATATCGGCATTAAACTCAATTGCTCAATCTTTAGTTTGATAAATTTCTATTGAATTTTCTGAGTTTGAAAGGTTGATTTTGTTGAGTTTATTAATTTTTTTAGTTTTATTTTTGGTCATAAAATTTTGGGTTTAGTTAATGATGATTTTGATTTATATTTGTGATTTAAATATTAAGGACATTTTACAGGTTTTTTTCATTAATCAATTCACACAAAAACGCTTTTTTTAAAATGCTTTGACGAAGAGCTTCGCACTTGTTAATGCTAGTTTTTATGGTCTCTTCGATTGCATCGCAAATGGTTAGTTTAGATTCGAGTATGGCGACGATTTTTTCTTGAGGAAGCCAAATATTTTCATTTGCAAAATTAGTGGTGTCATCACCCTGCCTTGGCAGGAGGGTATAATTTTTTTTACAAAAAAATTTGGGAGGAGGAATTTTGGAATACGGAAATTTTAATTTTCTACTAAATTATTTTTTCACTTAGAAATTTATTTAATGAATAATTTTTTTAATTTAAATCTTTCTGCCCCTTCCTAAGAAGGCTTCTCCTTAGACTTTCCAGCAACTTTTGAAGGTTATTAGATAGAAAAAAATAGCAAATTACTTTTAACTTTTTGCGCATAATTAGCAGTGAAAAAAAGCGTTAATAATCAAAGACCTCAAAATAAACTAAAAATTTTACAAAACACTTTTCTCACCTAAAATTAATTTTTTTTCTTCATCATCTAATTGATATAAATCACAAACCATTTCGTCAATTTTAGCCTCAAGCTCTTGTTGTTTTAAAGGTGGAAAATCCGGGTTATAATTTGTCTGATTGGTGATTGATAAAATCTCATCAACAATCTTAATGAAGGGGGCTTGAGATGAAGCGGGGATTTGAGTGATTGGGCAAGTTTCTAAGAATTTTTTCTTATATCTAAAACCTTCGTCGCCAAGACCTCCTCCAGCATAAAAACGATTGAAAAAATATGTAAATGGCTTGGAATTTAAAATACTTACTAGAAATTTAATATCTTTTCCAGTTATTAAAAACGATGTCGCTTCGGGAAAATATTTTTTTTCATCATAATGAAATTGTGGTTGTCTAACGATCTCAGAATAAACAATCTTCTCTTTTTCGAACTGTCCCAAATATTCATCTGTAGGATTATTATCCAGTTCTAACCAATGATGCTGACCCTTGCCACCCTTGTTGGTGCATTGCCCTCTTTTTTGAAGTTGGCTTTGAAATTTTTGTAAATATGTAAAAATTGCAGGGTAATTTTTTTCTAAAAATTGATGCGACTGATGTTTTGCAACTATCACCCACAGCCCAGCCCATTTGGCACTATATCTCGAAATATCTCTGCCCCGCAAAATTGGCTTAATAATTTCTGCCGATTTTGGATCAGCCAAACATAATTCTTCTTTGGTTTTAGTGTTGATAATAAAGGCTTCGTTGAAACCCGTTAAAATTCCGCGATTAATTTTAATATCCCAATCTTTTAACTTTACCCCCACGGCTTCAATTTTCGCTTTAATTTTAGCCTCAATTTGATTGGAAATAATCCAACTTTCACCGCTAAAATTTTGTAAATAAAGATGATTTTTAGCAAGATAATCTTCAAGTTTTTGATGAGTTTTTGTTAAATTTTCTTTAATTGTTGAAGCAATGCAATTAAT
>RFYG01000152.1 GCA_009925685.1 Pseudomonadota bacterium | reverse complement strand
AACAATTTATATCTAAACATAACATGGGAACTAAAAATAACCCCAAAAACCGCGCTAAAAATATTGAAAAGAAAAAATTCAAAGGCAAAGAAGTAGAGCCTATCTACTACTATGGCGTTAGAGTTGGTCATGGAAAATATATGGGTGCAAAATATGCCAACACAACCCAGTTAGTTCTTGGAAGCGACAACAAACCAATTCAATGGGATCAACTCGATTCCCAATCATAATTTTGCTCTAAAAAAATTTACAATCGATGCCAGAAGTTATAATTAGTGGTAATGTCGGAAGAATTGAAGGCAAATATCACCAAAATCCCAATCCAAAAGCACCAGTCGCTCTAGTTCTCCATCCTCACCCTTTATACGGTGGGACTATGAACAATAAAATCACATACAATCTTTATAAATCTTTTGTAAATAATGGTTTTTCTGTCCTTCGCATTAATTTTAGAGGGGTTGGAAAATCCCAAGGCAAATTTGACAACGGCATTGGAGAATTGGTTGATGTCACCGCAGTATTGAATTGGCTTCATGATCAAAACATGGAGGCGACAGACTTCTGGATTGCGGGTTTTTCATTTGGAGCATGGATCGCTCTTCAAGCCGTTATGAGAAGGCCAGAGCTTGAAAACTACATTTTGGTTGCCCCACCAGCAACAAAATATGATTTCAATTTTATAGTTCCGTGCTCCTCATCTGGATTAATAGTTCAAGGGGAAAAAGATGAAATTACAAAGGAATACGACTCGGCTAGATTATCTGAAAAACTTTCATCAAGAGATGGCGCCGAAGTATCATATCAAATAGTTTCAAATGCTGATCATTTTTTTAAAGAGCAATCTGAAGAATTTAATGAAATTATTGATAATTATATAAAACATCGACTATTGCTAGATTCTTCAAAGATTAGAAAAGTTAAAAGAGATAGAAGAAGGAGAAGAAAAAAGAAGAACATTGCTGAAGCTAAACCAGAAAGAAATCATAACCCTGTCAAATCGCTTAATATGTTTGAATTCTAAAACATATAATTCCCTCTTTAAATAATTGTTTTATTCACCTCTCAATTAAGTTCTTTGCGCTTAGTTAAAATAAATCAAAATATCAAAATTTAAGATTTAAAAAAACCTTTAAATTTAAATAAAAAAAAGCGAGGAAATATAAATATTTCCTCGCAATTATTAAAAAAAGTAAAACTATTTTTTAGTAGTTTTTTTAACAACTTTTTTTGCCGGAGCTTTTTTAGCAACCACTTTTTTTACTGGAGCTTTTTTAGCAACAGTTTTTTTAGCAGGAGCTTTTTTAGCAACAGTTTTTTTAACAGTTTTTTTTGCAGTAGCCATATTTAAAAAAATTAAAAGTTAAAAATTTTTACCAATTAAAATAACAATTTCGAAAAGAACTATTAACAAAATTGCTAAAGTAACCTGACTTAAAACATCTGGAGGAGTAAGGATCGCAGATAAAATAAATATAACCACAATCCAATATCTTCTCTTATTTTTTAAATCGTTGATTTTCAAAAGACCATTTTTAATTAAAAAAAGCAACAAGATTGGCGAAAGAAATGCTAAACCAAAACCAAAAAGTAAATTTATGGTGAAATTTAGATATTCCTAAACCAACATTAGCACAACTTGATGCCTTTGAAGCACAAGCTAAAATTGTTGAAAACAATCAGGCACAAGTACAAAAGAGAATTAAAGAATATGGTTCTATTGCAGAACAAATAGAATATATA
>RFYG01000151.1 GCA_009925685.1 Pseudomonadota bacterium | reverse complement strand
TTCATGCGTACCGTGAGTTCGAATCTCACCCTGTCCGCCATACCTCCCCGAACCTACAGCCATAAGGCTCCAGACGATTTTCAGGTTTTTGCGATTTTCATTGCGAACTCATCTCCACACACCCTCCGACCGCTCTAGCTCGAAGTGTACCGAAAAATTTTCTCACTAAAATAAAATTGAAATTTACCCCTATAGGCAGGTGATATAGTTTGCGAACTTTTCTTGCGCGAAGGTATAGTTGAATTCTTTAAAAATGGAGAAAATCGGAGAATCTTTCTGTAGATGATGTTACATAAACCCTTGATACTACTGATCAAAATTCGGTGAACGTGAAACGGAGATTTAGAGATACTTAGATAAATATATGCAACTAGAACAAACTTTAATATTCTAATATTTTACGCCTACATAAAAACCACTTCTACCACTGCAGCTATAACCACTTTTATTATGAACTGTCACCCTTTTTTAAACAATTTATCCCTTCCAAACTGACCAATGCTGATTATTTTAATTTTTTAACTAAATGATCAATTCATTGTTTTGCATCTCTCTTATGCTAAAAATAGTTGGTGGCATTTTTAAGGCGCTGTGGATTCGCTTATTGTTGTAGTAATGGATTTGTATCGCAATTGCTTCAATAAACTCACCTTGGCTTTGATAGCTGTTAAAATCTTCAAGTTCAAATTTAAATTTTTGATAAAAAGATTCCTGCTTGCCATTTTGCCATGGGCTAGATTTCTTGCTCATTGAAGATTTTATATTTTGTGATTGTAAGATTTTCAGTAAATCATCGCTGCGATACTCACTGCCTTGATCAGAGTGAAATATTTTTGGTGATTTTTCCCTTTTATCTAAAGCATCAAAAAGAGTTGTTGTGATTAGCTCCTTATTATGCCTGCTGGCAATATTCCATGCTATTACTTCCCTAGTGAAAGCATCAAGAATTGTAGCTAAATAAAGAAACTTATTCTGATAAGAAAGATAAGTAAAATACGATACCCAGACTTGATTTGGTTGATTGATCGTTAAATCAATAATCAAATTTTTAGCAGAATTTGCTGGGAATTTATTCTTTTTAAATCTCGGCTTTTTTCTTAATTTTTTAGCCTTGATATTAAATAACTTCATTACTCTTCTTATCCGCTTTTTATTAACTCCTAAAGCAAGAGCAATACGGCGATGTCCATAAGCTCTGTGCTCAAGTAAAACAGCTTCTATTTGCTGCTTTAATAATAAATCCTTAGCCGGAATCTTTGGTTTATAATAAATTGCAGTGCGAGAAACTGCTATTTGGCTACAAGCAGCAGATTTGCTGATTGTAGCCTTATTTGAAGATAAAAAATAATCCACGATAACCTCGCGCTTATTTCTTTTTTTTCCCTAAGCGACTCTCAGCAACTAAAGAGCCTATGATCTTAACCAAGGCCTCGTTCTCACGCTTTAACTTCACTAACTCTATAACAGCTTGATGTTGATTAGCTTTATTGCGAAGTAAATTATAAATTATTTTTGGAACAACATTATACTCACGAGCTAAATCAGGCACTCGCTCTCCTTTATCGGTAACGCGTTTGATAATTTCTGATTTTTGGTTTTCTGTTAAACTTGGAATTCCTCTAGGCATAAATTTCTCCCTTAATTTAATTGATAAAATTAGCAACATCAAAACAAGTTTTAAATGTGCTTTTTTGCTCAATTTAAGAAGGAAGAAAGTGTATTAAATTTGGGGTACCTTGTC
>RFYG01000016.1 GCA_009925685.1 Pseudomonadota bacterium | reverse complement strand
ATAAATATTAATATTTATTAAATTGTTATGAAATTAAGTTATAACTTGTTAAAAAAATTTTATGGGATACTTTTTATCTAAAATTCTTTCAGCAGTAGGAGTGGCATCTACAATGCCATTCGCATTGCCACAAAATACCGCTCCCACAAGATCAATTGGAGGCTTAGAAGGCAATATTGAAATATGTTTAAAGGGAGGAGTGAAGTTATGTCAAACTAACCTTACACACTATTTATGGGACGGAGAGTTATATGATGATTCAGGAAAAAAGATCATTCTAAATAAAGATGGAGCACCAATAGCTTCAGGGCGATGGTCATATAGAGGTTTAGAAAACCATGCTAATACTTGCTTTATGGAAGGAGTGAAGGAATGTTACACCAACAGCACGCACTATCTACTTAACAATGAGCTATTTCTTGTAAATCCTGATGGTGCATTGGTGAAGGCCCCTCACCCTTCAGAACAACCACCTAAAGATAAAGCTTCGTCTAATAAGAAACTTCTAAAAGAAGGCTTAAAAGGCAATGTTGTTATATGTGAAAAGCCACCAGGAGTGCAAAGATGCGAAATAAACGGTAGCCACTATTTGCTTGACGATGCATTGCATATTATTGACCCTAAAGATCCAACGAAGGCCAGACTTATCCATGATGCCCCAGCAAAACAACCTTTTGAATATCATCCAGTTGAAGTTGGAAAATTTTTAACTTGTTTTACAAATGTTGCTGTAGGTACCGTTGTAGGATATGGTTATCTACGAGTACATGCTAATCGAATTAATAATCAAGTATTATTTTCATCTCTTTTATTAACATTAGCAGTAGCTCAACTTTTGAATTTACCTGTAGTTAAAGCTACAGGGTCGCAACCTAACCCCTCAAATCTTCCAAAAAAAATATTAACAAACCCAAATCCAAATTTTATAAAACCATTAAGTCCACCAAAAAATTTATCAGGATTATCAAGCCCACCCCTTGATCGAGTATAAATATCACTAGCCTGATAGATAAGATAATATACCAAATGGTTTTAGTGGAAATTTTAATACCTCAACACCTCTCAATATTGGTTATCAAAATATGCTTTACGCATTATGGAGCTATACTTCTGAATACTTTAACGGTGAAATTTCTGAAATAATATATTTAGATAGTTAGAATTCAAAAGTCAGAGATAAAATTTAGATTAGCTCGATTAGTAAGATGAGATTAATTGAGATATTGAGTTAAGTAAAATATTTATTTTTTAAACTCTTTTACATCCCAACTAGAATTGGTTTTATATACCATCATATATTTATCTTGGGGATCGTCTCCCTCGGTTTCCCAATCAAAATCATGCTTTATCAAAAACGAATTATTATCTTTCCATGAATGAAAAATGTAAAATTCTCCATATTTGAACTCTTTTTGATAAACACTCTTAATATGATGTGGACTAATTTCAAAAATTTCAATACCGTTAAATTGGTCGAGAAATCCATTTAAACCGTCAGCATAAACTAAATATTTTTTATCGGGACTAATATTTGGGTAGGAATTATGGATATGAAATTTTTCACCCGTCAAATCACTAATAAGATATACATCATTTCCCTCAACAACATTAATATTGACCAAATAAAATCCTAAATCTTTAAAATATCCCCAGAACTCAGGGGATTGACAAAATTCGGTATCCGATTCTTCTTCGATACGTCTAATTTTTGTATAATTGCCATTTCTTAATTTTAAATACAAAGCTTTCCCATCATCGTAGGCATATTCAGAAAAATATATAAGATTTAAAAAACCGTCTTCACCATTAAATTCTATCTCCTTCTTTATTATCATCTCTTTAACTTTTTGTCTAAAACTAGAATCCATTAATCTTGGATTAATTCGAACTAATTTCAAAATAAAGGTTTTATCATTTTTTATAGAGTCAGGTATATGTTCTAGAGAAATATAATCTTTGGAAAAAGCAATTTTAATTATATCCCTATCTAGTTTAAATTTTTCTGGTAATTCCTTATAAATTTTTGGTTCTTTTAAAATTAAGTTCAAAATAAATTCTTTATTATTTAGGAATTCTTCAGGAATTTCGGTGAGTTTAATTTTGTTTTTTGATATTGAATCGATCATCTCCATAGTATGTAATGGTAATGAAGACTGGTTGTTATTACCAAAACTTATGGACGATATTAGTATAAGAATAGATAAAATTATTATTCGCTTAAAAACATTTTTACTGCTTAATGAATTTAATAAACTTAAAAATGTTTTTTTTGAAAAGTATTTTTTGTATTGATTGCTAAAATTTTTCATAAATAATTTATGTAAATTAATTTTTTATAAATTATTGGTTTTTCTAAACTTAACCAATACTTTAAAAATTATTTTTTTACCTTGCCTCCGTGGCGGAATGGTAGACGCGATAGACTCAAAATCTATTACCCTTTGCGGGTGTGTCAGTTCGAGTCTGACCGGAGGTACCATAACTTTATTTATTACCCCCTATCATATTTTTTACTCCATAAAAATCTAATCACTAATTTTCTCACGTGTTTGATTTATCACTCTTTTTTAAAGCTATTTTTCTTGGAATTATTGAAGGTTTAACCGAGTTTATTCCAGTTTCATCAACCGCACACTTAATAATTTTTTCTCAAATATTAAATTTCAACAATATAAGAAATAACGTTTTTGAAATCGCCATTCAAATTGGAGGGATTTCTGCAATTGCAGTTATTTATTACCAAAAATTTAACGAGGTTTTTTTAAAATTTTATCAAAAGAAAAATCAAAGCTTTATTGACAATATATCTCTGGCATTCATTCCAGCCATAATCATTGGATTCCTTTGCCATGATTACATTAAAAAATTCCTGTTTTCAAATATAACTATTTCGATTTCATTAATTTTGGGTGGAATAATTATAATTTTAGTCGAAAAATTTCATAAAAAATTTTCAATTAATGAAATTGATGCAATTAAAAAACCCACCGCGTTTGTGATTGGATTATTTCAATGTTTAGCAATGATACCAGGCGTATCAAGATCTGGAGCCACAATAATTGGAGCCATGATTTGCGGTATCAACCGCAAAGTTGCAACAGAATTTTCATTTTTTTTAGCTGTTCCAACCATTGGATCCGCCTGCGCTTATGACGTTTATAAGAATTTTGATAAATTAAGTTTTAATGATATCGAATTAATTGCGGTAGGTATTTTTTCTTCATTTTTATCATCTTTATTAGTTATAAAGTGGCTTATAAAATTTGTTAGTCATAATAATTTTAATATTTTTGGATATTACAGAATCATTGCTGGCTTATTAATCTTAGTCTTTTTTGCATAAAATATGGATATTAGTAATTCACCATCCGATAAAAATATATACGCCATTAGGTTTGGTTTAGGAGCGATTAAAGCGGTTGGTTTTAATATGATGCTTGAGTCGGTGAGAGAAAGAGAAAAAAATGGACAATATTCAGATATTTATAACTTTTGCAAAAGATCTGATGCCAAATCAATAAATAAAAAATCAATTGAAGCTTTAGCTAAATCCGGTGCACTTGATGGGATATGTAAAAATCGTCGCCAAATTTCTGAATCATTTGAAATTTTATCAAATTATGCAAATGAAGCCAAAGAAGAAGCTAACTCTAATCAAATGAATTTGTTTGCAGGTTTATCAGAAATTAACTCCCTACCCGCTTTAAAATCAACTTCTGATTGGAATAAAAAACAAAAACTTAAATCTGAATTTGAAGCTTTTGGTTTTTTTTTAAATGAACATCCTATCGATGACAAAATAAAAGATTTAAAACTTAGAGGCGTAGTTTTTTCATATAAGATTGAAGAAGATTTATTGGGGGATAACTCATTAATTAAAATGGCTGGAGTTGTGGCTTCAAGCAAACACCGCTCTGGCCCAAGAGGGCGCTTTGCATATTTGAACATCTCTGACCCCTACGGAATATATGAAGCCACTATTTTTGATGAAGCCTTAATTACCGCACGAAGAGATTTGCTTGAAGACGGCTGTGAAATAGTTGTTGAATGCTTAATTAAAAAAGATGACGGCGGAACAAGAATTATGATCAAAAATGTTCATCCTCTTGAAATTTTTATTTCTGAAACTCAACCTTCTTCAAAAGAATTTGAGGACATTAAAAAATTACCAGCCCGCAAAAACTCTAATTTAAATCAACAAAATAAATCGGTTAAATCTGAAAATTCTCTAAATACTAAGCCAGATTTTCTTCCCAATAATAATTCGTTTAAAAATCTAAATAGCAAAAAGAACGAAGAATCTAAAATCTCAAAAGATTCTGAAAAATTTGAATCGAATAAAGACTTTTTTATAAAAAACTTAGAAATAATCATTAGCGATGTGAAGGCTGTAATTCCGTTAAAAACGGTTCTTTTACAAAAGAAAATTAACCAAATTGAAGAAGGAAATGGTGCAAAAATTTATTTAATTATCGATGAAAATAATAAAACCACAAAAATTGAACTTTATGGAAAATATAAACTTCAGGAACTTGATATTTTCCGTCTAAAAAACCTTCATCCAAAAATATTAGTTCACAATGTTTCTTAGATTTTAGTTATTAAACATAAAGTGAAAAATATCAC
This sequence comes from Pseudomonadota bacterium, assembly GCA_009925685.1. Taxonomy (GTDB): domain Bacteria; phylum Pseudomonadota; class Alphaproteobacteria; order Rickettsiales; family UBA1997; genus CAILUF01. The sequence continues at coordinate 19,305 of RFYG01000016.1, read as the reverse complement.
CGTCTTGAATAATATAATCTTTACCTTCATCTCTTAGTTTGCCGTTATTTTTAGCACCCTCTTCGCCATTAAATTTAATATAATCTTCATAGGAAATTGTTCGTGCGCGAATAAATCCTTTTTCAAAATCAGTATGAATTACACCGGCACCCTTTGGGGCCAAAGAACTTTTTTTAACAGTCCAAGCGTGGCATTCTTTAGGACCTACTGTAAAAAAAGAAATAAGATCCAACAAAGAGAATGCTGAACGAATAATTTGAGAAAGGCCCGTTTCATTAAGACCGATTGTTAATAAATATTCGTTTTTTTCATCTTCGGTTTCTAAGGAGGCAACTTCAGCCTCAACTTGAGCGCAAATTTTGACAGATTTAAAATTGTTTTTTGTACAAAAATCTTCAACTAATTTAGAATATTTATTGCCTGAAATTTCATTTTCTTTTAAGTTGCAAACGAATAGTTGTGGCTTGGAGGTAATGATTTGAAGATTTTTGATGATTTTTTCTTCTTCAATATTTTTTACTTCAACAATTCGCGCGGGCTGACCATTTTTAAGAACCTCAATAACCTTTTTGGTAGTTTCAATTATTTGTATAGCATCTTTTTCATTTTTTAGTTTTTTCTCTAAATTTGGTAAGCGCTTTTCAAGACTTTCTAAATCGGCTAAAATGAGCTCAAGCTGAATTAGCTCGATATCTCTTATTGGATCAATTGAGCTTTCGACATGTGTAATATTTTCGTCCTCAAAACATCTAACTACATTAATTATGGCATCAACTTCACGAATGTGCGATAAAAACTGATTTCCCAAACCCTCACCCTTGCTAGCTCCACGAACCAATCCAGCAATATCAACGAATTCAATTTGATTTGGAATAATTTGAGCTGAACCAGCGATTTTAGCTAAATTTTCAAGCCTGACATCGGGTACGTTAACTTTACCAATATTTGGTTCAATCGTACAAAATGGGTAGTTAGCTGCTTGAGCACTTGCAGTTTGGGTTAGAGCATTGAATAAAGTAGATTTTCCAACATTTGGTAAACCAACAATTCCGCATTTTAAAGCCATAATTTAATGAATTAATTTTTTCTTTTGAGTTTAAAATATTACTAATTAAAAAGTTAAGTTATTTTCTAAAACTTTATTTGAATCATGATTAGAATTTTTTTAATTATAGCCTTGGTATTTGCTTTGCCAAGTTGTTTGTTTACAAAAAAAATTAGCATAAAAACTCAGCACAACCTTCGTCTAACCGAACAAGATTTTTCAGAATTAGAAGGTTGGAGTGAAGATGACCACAAGCTTGCCTTGCAAACCTTTTTACATTCTTGCCGAAAATTCTCTATAATTGCGCAAAATAATCCTTTAAATGGCAAATTATTTAACATGACTCCCAATGATTTTCGTGATGTTTGTGAAATTGGCGAGGTTGTTAAAAATATGAGCGCCAAACAAACTAAAAATTTTTTTGAAAATTGGTTTAAATTATTTTCGATAGAAAATTCCAAAGGCGACTCTGAAGGCCTTTTCACAGGTTATTACGAAGCATCTCTTCGAGGAAGTTTTATTAAAACTGAAAAATATAAATATCCAATATATTCTAAACCAAAAGATTCTGATTTTAATCCTTATCTAACCAGACAAGATATTGAGAATGGTGCTCTTAGTAAGCAAAAACTTGAGTTAATCTATGTTGATGACAAAGTTGATTTGTTTTTTATGCATATTCAAGGCTCGGGTCGAGTAATACTTCCAAACGGAACTGAAATAAGACTAAGTTATGCTGGAAAAAACTCTTACGCCTTCAATGCAATTTCAAATGAAATGTTTAATAGAGGCCTCATTTCCAAGAGTGAATATAATTCTAAAGGTGTTCGTAAATGGCTTAAAAATAACCCAGAAATTGCTGACGAAATTATGAATGTAAATCAATCTTTTACTTTCTTCAAAATTAATGAATCTGAATATGTAATTGGCGCACAGGGAGTTCCTCTTACCAAAGAGCGTTCTTTGGCAATTGATAACGAAATAATTCCATATGGTTCACCATTATTTCTTTCAACCGTTATTAAAAATAATAATTCTAAGGAAAATTTTAACAAACTCATGATCGCACAAGATACTGGCTCGGCAATTAAAGGAGCTGTTAGAGGCGATATATTTTTTGGATACGGTTCTGATGCAGAAGATAAAGCTTTTACAATGACTAGTAAGGGCCAATATTATATTTTATTACCTATAAACTTTGTTGATAAGATTATGGGGAGATAATAAGTTTTGCTTATTATAAAAAATTTCTAATTTCTTATAAATTCTTCAAATTTTTTTAAAATATAATTATTTTTATCAAAAAATATTTCTATGGCCTCTTGATGGTTAGATGATATTTTTGACAAACGATATATTTCATCAAAAGCATTACCATATATGGTTTTATAAAAAGATTTATGATTTTTTAAACCATATTCCAATGCCAAAACAACGGCACTAATTCCAAGCCAAGCATCACAGCTAGCAGACGCAACTCTATATTCGAGTCTTTTGCAATTTGGGTTATCATAAGATTTACAAATTCTTATTGCACAACTCCTATTATCGTTACCGAGGCTTAAGTTAACTGGGGCGACATATTTATGATTCCTAAATAATTTTTTATTATTATTTAAATCAAATCTTCGATAATCATTTGCATCAGGAGAGATAAAGGGAAGCATGAAATTTGTAAGATCAAGAAGTCCAGTTGCGCAATAATCGATAAGGGGATTATTTTCATAAAAAATATTTGCCCCATTATAATCATGTAGAGTTACATTAAATTGCAAAGAGCTTCCGCAATCATCTTCAAATGGTTTTCCTTCAAAACAAGCTATTAAATTTTTCTGTTTTGCTAGATTAATAATTTCTTGCTTTGATTTTTCCATTTCGCTCGCCAAATACAAAAGATTGTCAGTGAAATTAAACACCAGCTCAATTTGACCATCGCCCTGCTCTCTCTTGCCACCAACTAAATTACAAAATATGTTAATTTCATTTAAATTATTTAGGGGTTTTTTGTCTTTATCTAATAAAAAAAACTCTAGTTCACAGCCAATTTTTAATTGGCTAAAACTAGAGTTTTTTGGAATTTTTTGATAAAAGAGTTCAGTTGATCTTTCTAGGATTTTTATTTTGTTAAAATAAAAATTTTTTAACATTTACAAATGTTTATTAATCCATTCAACAAGAATAGCCTTGGGCGAAGCACCAACTTTTGAATCAATCAATTTTCCACCCTTAAATAACATTAAAGAAGGAATTCCTCTAACGCCGTATTTAGAGGGAGCTTCAGGATTTTCATCAACATTGCACTTAAAAACTTCAATCTTACCTTCGCAATCTTTAGATATTTCGTCTATAGTAGGAGAAAGTTGACGACATGGACCGCACCAAGGAGCCCAAAAATCAACCAAGACTAGAGTTTGAGAATTAAGTACATCTGATGAAAATTTTGCGTCAGTAGTTTCTTTGGTCATATATAAAAAGTTAAAAGTTAATAAAATAATTTACGAATAGTATAAAACTTCGAATAGAATCTTAAACAAAAATTATAAATTTTTTATTGTAAAATTTAAGTTAAAAGTTTTTTGAGGTTTCGTTAAACTGCTTTGATTTTGTTCTACAAATGAAAATCCAAAATCGCTGCAACAACCATTTTTTGTAATTTCTAAACCTCTTTGAATAAATCTAGATCTCACAAAATCTCTAGTCATAGATACTTTTAAATTCCACTTATTTGGCAAACGAAAAGACGATATGAAGGTCGCTTGCTCTCTTTTATTAGCATTAAAAATATTTTTTCTTATCAACGAATAATCTACTCCTAATTCAAATTTCTTAAAATTAATCGAGCTATAGAGTTGATTTACATCGTTACGAAAATTCGATTGATCTAATTGAAATGAGTAAGATATTAAAAAATATTCTTTTCCTTTAAATGATGCAATCCCAACAATATTTGATCTGTTATTGTTAGCAAAACCTCGGATTTTTACATCTTGCTCATCTTTTTTTAAGATGATTGCTTGACCAGCAGTAAGATTAAATTCTCCAAGACCATTAAAATTAGATGCTTTAAATCCATAACTAACTCTTCTTCCAGCTTCATTTCTATCGAATCCAGATATTCTATCATTGGTAAATAAATTACTAAATGTTAACTCCGAATTAGTTGAATCTTCAAACGGTATAACCGAGTTACGAGATCTATATTGACTCATAACAAAATTTGCGATTGGCTCTATTGTAAAAGTACTTGATGAGGATTTATTCCTAATCGGTAATCTCCAATTAAAAGCGATCTCGGATTTTAAATCCGATTGCGAGGATTTATAAATTCTAATACTATCATTAGTTCTTATATCCTTATCATTTAAAGCATATAAATCAGCTTGAAGTTTTGAAGATAGTTCAAATAAATTTCCTTTTATATTGAACGGAATTTTAAATTGAGGAATTAGGCTTCCACGATTATACTGAAGACCCTCTTTTCGATAAATTGATGTGAAGTTGGTTTTAAAGATCAGCTTTTCTTTAAAAAAAAGTGGTTCAGTTTCGTGATAAGTATTAAAAGTTGGCAATATGAATGGTGAATTATTTTCAAGAGACTCGTTTTCAAGCTCTTGAAACCTAATTGATTTAATTCCAACATAATTACGTTTGTAAATATAATCAAAATTTACTTTACTTACACTATATGCCAAATAGTTGAAGCTGTAGTCTCGCAGATAAGTTCTATCGGAAACAGTTTTAAGTTCGTAATCTACTCCATAATTATTATCAAAATTAAATTTACCATCCCCAGAAAGCAACCAACGAAGTTTTTTATTACTCCTTTTTGTAATTGTTTTATCAATGTTATTATTGCGAACTTGGTTATTAGATAGTTCAATACCAAGATTATATTTCCCATATTTAGAGAATTGGCGCCAATCATTATTAACGATCAACTGGTTTGAACTTGGATGATAAATTGGCGAAATTGTTAAATCAGTGCTTTTATTAATATCGATAAAATAAGGAGTTCTAAGACCAAAACCAAAATTCGAATTTTTGACATATGAAGGTTGCAAAAACCCACTTTGCCTTCTTTTTGATGGCAAAGCAAATTTTAGGTAGGGTATATAAAAAACGGGAACTTCGTAAAGTTTAATAATCGAATTTTTACTAATAAAATTGTTACTATCTTTGTCGATTGTGGTTGATGAAGATTTAATTGTAACAAAATCAAAAATGCTTCCGGCCTTAGAGTTATTTGCGACAATTTCTTCATTGGGACATATTGAAAATAAAGATTTATCTAAATTTGTTTTTTGAGGAGATAGACGTGAGATCTTATTAGAAAATAAATATGATCCGTCATTAAAGAAAATTCGGGCGTTATAAAAATTTCCCGAAGAAAAATCATCTTTTATATCAAAATTTGGAGCTGATAAATTGCCAATTTCTAAATTCTTTGCCCTGACATTACCGTCTCCAGAGATCACTTTGGTATTTTTATTGTAAATAATTTTATCGGCAAAAATAATGCTTGAATCTTTAGAAATTTCTACATCTCCAAAAGCCTTAATTTCTTGATTAATTTTATCACCCGAAACTATGTTGGCCTTTAAAACAGCGGGGAGCTGAGTTTTGGGAATTTTTGCGTTACTGATTAATGCCGAGGAATTTGATATTTGTACAAAAAACAATAAAACAAGTACTAAAAAAAATTTCATTATGTGAGTGAAAGTTTTTTGGGGCGGGTTCTTTTGAGCCATAACGATATTAGCATCCTAGTAAGCAAAATTGCCGTAAACATCGAAGAGATAATTCCAATTGAGAGAGTTACGGCAAAACCTTTAATTGAACCATTTCCAAAAACATACAAAAAAAACGCCACAATAAGAGTTGTTATATTCGAGTCCAAAATAGTTCTGTAGGCCTGACCAAATCCTTGCTCAATCGCAAATAGAACCGATTTATTATTTTTAAGCTCTTCTTTAATTCTTTCGAAAATTAAAACATTTGCGTCGACTGACATGCCCATGGTTAATACAATTCCCGCAATGCCTGGAAGAGTTAAAGTGGCAGATAAAAGTGACAATAATGAGATTATAATAGAAATGTTAATTATGAGGGCAATATTGGCTACTGAACCAAAAAAGCCGTAAAATAAAATCATAAAAAAAGCCACCAAAAAAAGGCTAACTAATGATGCAATTTTTCCACTTGCAATAGAATCTGATCCAAGCGATGGACCAACGCTCCTTTCTTCAACAACTTGCAGTGGTGCTGGAAGAGCCCCCGCCCTCAAAAGTAATGATAATTGACTGGCTTCAGCGACCGTAAAACTTCCCGTAATCACTCCACTACCTTGATTTATAACAGTATTAATCATTGGCGCAGTAATTACTTTACCGTCTAATACAATTGCGAATATTTTACCAATATTGTTTTGAGTAATTTCTGCAAATTTTCTAGAACCCAAAGCATTAAATCTAAAAGCGACAGCAGGCTTTCCATCATGATAAGTAGCGCTGGCGTCAACCAATAAATCACCACTCAAGACCGCATCTTTATTAAGAGAATATTGGTTACCAAAAGCATCAAATAATTGGATTACATTAGTTACGGAAATTTGTTGATCGGAATCGTTTGCCGGTAAATGAAAAGTCATTTTAGCGGTTTTGCCCAAGGAATTTTTTAGCTCTTGGGAATTTTGTACACCGGGAACTTGTAGCAAAATCCTTTTATCGCCTTGCGACACAATGGTTGGTTCTTTGGTGCCGTTTTCATCAACTCTGCGACGAATTATTTCTATTGATTGATTAATTAGGTTTTTTTTCATCTTTTCAATTTCGTAATCAGAGAAGAAAATCTCAAACTGCCCGGATTCCTCGGTTATTTCAAGCTGTTTAGATATTTTTTGAACTAATTTTTTGGCAAGAGCTTTCTCCTCTTCATTTGCGACGGTAAAAATAATTTTATTATCAACCTTTTCTACCAAAGATCTAACCGAATCCTCATAAAAAATATTCTTAATTTCATCCTTAAGAATTAAAAGTTGATCATCCAAATAACTATTAATATCGATTTCAAGAAGAAGTTGAGATCCTCCTTGTAAATCTAAGCCAAGATTTACTTTATTTGAGGGAAGTAATTTAATAATTTTTTCGTTATTGAGACTGCTATTCAAAAAAAATGTTGGCAAGGCAAAATATAGCGCCAAAACACATATAATTGAAATAAGGAAAATTTTGGTTTTAGAGAAAACTAACATGAAATAAATGGAGTTAATTAGCGTTTTTTATCGGATTTTTTGATTGTTTTTTTATCTTCTTGAGATTGCTTCTCAACATCACTTATGTGGTTTTTTAATATGGTTAAAACAACATTTTCGGCCACCTCAACTTCAACTTGATTTTCCTTTTCATGAATTTTTCGAATTATGCCCACAATTCCACTTGAAGTTATAACTTTGTTCCCATTTTTTAAGTTTTTAACAAGGCTTTCATGTTCTTTAATTTTTTTAGTTTGTGGGCGAATAATCAAAAAATAAAAAATTACAAAAATTAAAACCAATGGTATCAAACTAGCGGGAGAAAATTGACCTTGAGGAGTTGCTTGAGAGTTTTGTGCATGCGCTTCGGCAATAAAAAAGCTATTCATAAATTTTTGGAGTTAAGGTTAAATTAATCATTTTTTTGCAACATTTCTTTGAGTCTATCGATCTTTTCTTGATTTCCAATATTTTCTTTATCTTTTTCAGGAGTGTTTTGTGTTTGCGGAATTTCTGAATAATTTGGGGGAACTATTAAAGGATTTTTATCTGGCCCAGAACAAGAGAAAGTAAGTAGAAAAAATATTATAAAGAGATTTTTTTTCATTTTTTTTTAATTAAAAATTCGTCATAAATCAAAATTAAAACCCCAATAAAAATTAGACTATCAGCTAGATTAAAGGCTGGCCAATGATATATTCCGATATAAAAATCTAAAAAATCAGTTACTCCACCATTTAGAATTCTGTCGATTACATTTCCAAAGGCTCCACCAATAATTAACGCTAAAGCATAAGAAATGTGTTTTTTTTGACTATTCCATAACCAAAAAATTAGCCCAAAAGCTATCCCACCCTGCAATAAAGCAAAAATTTCACGGGCGTTACTTGTTTTATCAAACATTCCAAATGAAATACCATTATTACTTACATAAACTAAATTAAAAAAACTGGTAATTTTCACTCTTGGATATTGCAAATATTGATAATCTTGATGGTTAAAAAGATAAAAAAACACCAGATTTTTTGAATACAAATCAAGAATAGTTGCAAAAATTGCAATCAGAATAGCTTGGATAAATAAATGTTTTTTTATGATTGATTTCATTTATTGAGAAATGATTTTGTGTTTGGTAATTTTCATAAACTTATCATTAATTTTTTTTAAATAAAGAAAGTTTTCTAATAATTAAATTTGTAAAGCATGCGCATAATTTTCATGGGAACATCTGATTTTGCTATACCAGCGCTTGAAAAAATATTATGCGATAATGAGCATCAGTTAATTGCGTTATACACTAAGGAGCCTTCTATCGCAGGAAGAGGTAATAAAATTCAATATTCAGCAATACATAATTTTGCAATTAACAATAATATCAAAATCAGCACGCCCAAAACTCTCAAAGATAGCCATATTCAAGAGGAGTTTAAAAATTTGAAACCTGACCTAGCGGTTATAGTTTCCTACGGCCTAATTTTACCAAAAGAAATTTTAAAAATACCAAAATACGGTTGCTTTAATATCCACCCATCAAATCTTCCATTTTATCGAGGAAGCGCTCCATTGCAAAGAAGTATAATGAATGATGAAAAGGATAGCGCAGTGTGTATTATAAAAATGGATTCAGGTGTAGATAGTGGCGATATTGTAAACAGAAAAAAATTCATTATTAAAGATGATGATAATTTTCTAACAATTTCAAAAAAAACCTCTGAAATCGGTGCAGAATTGATTATGAAAACCATCAAAGAAATTAATTACGGCAAGCTTGAATTTGAATCACAAGATCATCAAAAATCAACTTATGCTAATAAAATTGAAAAAAACGAAAGCTTAATTGATTTCAATAAAAGTTGTCGTGAAATATTTAATAAAGTAAGGGCCTTAAGAGGAAATCTCGATGCGCACATGATTTACAATAACGAAAAGATTAAAATATTAGAATGTCAAATTGTCGAAACCACACCAAACCACGATTATGTTGGAATAATAGTTGATAACGAATTTTCAATTGGGTGCGGAAACGGCATTATTAAGCCAAAAATTGTGCAAAAAGCGGGCAAAAAACCTATATTTCTGAAGGATTTTTTAAATGGCTTTAAATTTATAATTGGTGAAAAGGTTCAATAAAATTTAAGCAAAAAATTCAAATAATTTATTTTTTTACAAATTTAAATTTTTTTTCTTGAGGCGGGGATGAGGGTTCATTTGTTTCAAGAGGTTGAATAGGATCAGTCTTAACATTATTTGAGTCTTCATTGCTTTTATTATATGAAATTTTATTAACGCTCTGATTGCTATTAATAAGCGAATTAGTATCGGGATTTTTCAAAATATATTTTTGTTTTTGTTTATTTATATCCGAATCAACCGAATTACCCTCTGATAGAGATTCTTTTTTGAAAAAATTAGAAATTTTATATAAAATGCCGTCAGATTTGTCATTATTGATGTCGGGTTTGATTGAATCGAGATTATGATTGTTTTTATCAATTAAAATAATGGTTTCCTCAGAATTTGTAGATGATTCAATTGTTTCATTGCTATTAATATCAATATTGAGAATTTTATCGCGAGGAATCGAGTCTAAAGTTGCAGTATTTTTAGAATTATTGGCTAAGACATTTTTAAATTTATATGATTTGTATTTATCATTATTTATAGATTTCTCGGTCAATGGCTTATCTTGATTATTTTCTGAAGTTTTAAATTTATAAATTTTATCTTTGTTTTGAGAAGGCAAACTTGAAATCGGGTATGAAATATTTGGCAAAGTTTTTGGTTGATCAGGATTTTTGTTAATATTGTTATTTACAAACTTGTACTTCTTGAAATCTTTATTTTCGTTTAATGAAACTATTGGCGCTGGTGAGTTTTGAGCTTCATCAAGATTTGAGTTTTTGAATGTTGAAATTGGTGGAAGATTTGGATCTTCAAGAACGGAATAAACGTTATTATTTTTTTCATTGATTGTTTGATCTTCATCATTTTTTAAAACAAAGTTTTTACCAAATTTATTAATTTTTGAATCTTGAATATTGATGTTGCTACCAATCATATCAAGAGTTTCGGCATTTACATTTTGATCTGAAGCTATTAATGGTGAAATTTTCGAAATATAGTCCAAAAAAGATTCTAACACTCCTTGATTTTGCTTATTTTCTTGATTTCTAGCAATTAAAAAGGCGTCAGCAACCTGATTTTTTAAAATCAAAGTGTTCATATTTTTAACAAGATTACCTTTTTCAATTATGTGATTGATGCACTGGGTACATTTTGCAATTGCAGAATGAACTAATGCACTTTCATTTTGAGAATTTAGTAAATTGGCCTTTGCACCTTTTAAAAGCAAGTACTCGACCAAGTCAGAATTGTTGGCAATTGAGGCTCTCATAAGCGGAGTCCAACCTTCATTATCTTGTATATTCACATTACCGCCATTATCAATAAGGATTTTGGCAATCTCTAAATTTCCTTCTCTACAAGCAATATGAAGCGCTGTAGCTCCACCCTTATTTCGTTGATTTATAACCAATGAACCAGCTTTACTAAAAAAACGTACTCCATCAATGTCATTACTTGCAGTTGCTGACATTAAATTTGATATTCCAGCGAATTGATCAGTAGAAGAATTGTAAAGACTTTCGATCTGTGCCCAAATTTTATTTGAGTAGGCGCACAAAAACAATATGAGTATTATTGAGACAGCAAAAAAATTTTTGGTTTTCTTAAACAACATATAATAATTCAGGTCTCGTTTGGAATTGATTGAAAAGTGATTTTAGGTTGAGGTATGCAGAAATTTTTTAAAAAACTAACTTAAAAAAAATAAAACATAAAAATTATTATTCAGTAAAAAATTTGAAACTGTTTCAAAATAATTTTGAGTTTTTAATTAAAAATTTTTGCATCTTGTAGTTTATTATTTCCACCTTTCATTAAGATTTTTTATAAAGGATTTGAATTCTGGATTATATGGTTTTTCAACCCATGTTTTGGCTCCATTTTTTAATAAATATTGAACAATTAATTCTTGTTTGTGTTTGTAAGCTATAGATAAAGCCGTAAAACCATCATTATCCATTTCGTTTATATCAACGCCAGCCTTAACCAATAAATCAACCGCCGGAAGAAATCCAAGCCGAGAAGCATGCATTAAATAATTTCTTCCATAAATATCGCGATATTTTAAGTCGGCGTTATTTTTTACCAACATGTCAAATGCAACGAAATCATTAAGTTCAATAGCAATCGATATAGGCATGTGCCCGAGTTGGTTTGCTAAATTCGGATCGGCACCCTTAGCTAAAACAGAAGCCATAACCGCATATTTTTTAAGAAATATTGAATATGTAAGAATTGTGTCACCTTGCTCATTTGTTATGTTGGGATTTAAAACATACTTAAATGCTTCGTTAAAATATGAAATACTTCCTATTGAGATTGCCGAAAACATAATATCAATATATTCCTTTGGTGTGTATACGAATGGAATATGATAATTGTCTAGAGACCTACTGCGATTTAGAATTGGTAGTGGCGGAAGCTCATCAACGGCATATGGCGCAAGGGATTTCTTTTGAGGAAGAATTTTATCATATTCCCTAAAATCTTCATCAATATTGTCCTCACTTTCAATTAAATCCGACAGGTAAACACTCCTCAGATTTTGATATTTTTTTTCTTTTTCTTTATCAATTTTTTTTTGATTAATTTGAGCTTCTTGTTGCTCTAATTTAAGCCTAAGAGAAGATTTATTTTGGGCATTATTTAAATTATCTTTGTTTAATATTTTGCGAGCTGATTTTTTAGAAATTTTTTTGTTATATTTCTTGGTACTTGGTTTTGATAAACCAACTCTAGAAGATTTGGTTTTATCATTAAGGTTTAAATTTTTAGTTTCTTGCCCCAAAGAGCTTGGTGATTTTTGAATTTCTGTTTTTGTTATATCGGCAATTTTATTTGAATTTGAATTTGTTAAATCTTGGGTGGGATTTTTTTTATCAACATTATCGAGTCCTAGAGATTCGACATCGAGTATGTTTTTTGACTCAACTTCTTTGATTTTTTCTTCTAATAATTTTCTGATATCGAGAACCGGTGGATTAGCAATTGATGTGCTTAAGAATAATATATCAAAACCAATATAAGTTAATATGAATATGGTAATTTTAAATTTAGAAAATTTCATTATTATGTGTTAATAAATATTAATTTTGGTTTGATATTATTGATTTTGTTAATATTTATTCAACTGGGTCAAAACCAGTTTTTTTGTTTAAAGGATTACATCTTAATATTCTTGAAAATCCTAGAAAAACTCCCTTTAAAATGCCTTTTTTTTCTATAGCCTCTATCATGTAATTTGAACATGATGGAGTATATCTACAATGATGAGAGCCAATAAAAAAAGTTAAAAACCTTTGATAAAATTTAACTAGTAATATTGCAATATTTTTGATTAGCGAGTTTATCGAATTAATTCTAGCCATTGATCTTCATTTAAAATTTTAACACCGTATTCTTGAGCTTTTTTAAGCTTAGAACCAGAATCCGAGCCCGCTACAAGAAAACTGGTTTTCGCTGATACATTTCCTAAGACTTTTAACCCCAGATCTTCAGCTATTTTTTTAGCTTCGGCTCGGGTCATTTTATTCATAGTGCCCGTAAAAACAATTGATTTACCTGATAAATCGGGGTTAGTAATTTTAGATTTTACATCCAAAATATTGAGATATTTGGCCACCTCTTCGATCATTTGACAATTTTTTTTATCACAAAAAAAAGTTAAAGTTGCGTTAGCGATCTTTTCACCTATTCCATCAATTGCTATAAATTCTTTATAATCATCAATTTGATTATCTAAATTTTCACTTTGCATTAACAAAATTTTATCCGAATAATATTGGCTATATTTTTTAAAAAAATTAATGAATTTTTCATAGTTTATAAAATGATTTGCCAAGGTTTTTGCAGTTGATTCTCCAATATGTCTAATCCCCAATGCATATATAAATCTATCCAAATCGATTGTGCGTTTTTGGTTAATTGCTAAATATAAATTTTCGACTGATTTTTGGCCCCACCCCGATTTTTTAATTAAAGGAAGATCGCTTGTCTTTTCTCTATCTTCTAAAGAAAAAATATCTGCAAATGATTTAATTCGGCCTTCATAAAAAAGATTTTCAATTTGTTTTTTTCCAAGACCGGCAATATCAAAAGCATCTTTTGAAACAAAATGTTTAAGAGTTTCAATAAGTTGGGCATCGCATGATAACCCACCACTACACCTCAAAACTACATCGTCATTATTTTTTTCAATTAAAGAAGCGCAAACTGGGCATTGACTTGGAAATTCAAAATTTTTTTCGCTACCCGTTCTTTTTGAAAGATCAACTTCTAGAATCTGTGGAATAACATCTCCAGCTCTTTGAACAACTACAACATCTCCAATCATAATATTTTTTCTAATAATTTCGTCATGATTATGCAATGTTGCGCGCGAAACCAAAACCCCCCCAATATTAACTGGTTCAAGTATAGCAACAGGAGTTATGGCGCCAGTCCTTCCAACCTGAACAACAATATCATTTATTTTGGTTTTAGCCTTGATTGATGGAAATTTATGAGCAATTGCGAATCTTGGACTTCTGGCAATATATCCGAGTCTTTCTTGGTATTCAAAATTGTTAATTTTATAAACCATCCCATCCAAATCATAATCTAACTCATATCGACTATCAACGATTGATTTATAATGCTCCATTAGGTCATTAATATTTTTGCATAATTTAGAATTTGGCTCCACCAAAAAACCAAATTCTTGAAGTTTTTTATGAAGTTGTGATTGAGAAAAGCATTTAAAATTACTTGAAAAATCCCCCAATGAATATGCAAAGTAACTAAGTTTACGGTTGGCTGTAATTTTTGGATCAAGTTGTCGTAATGAGCCTGCCGCAGCATTTCTTGGATTTGCAAAAATTTTATCACCATTCAATTCTTGATTTTTATTGAGTTCGATAAAATCTTTTTTACTCATAAATATTTCACCACGAACCTCAATAAAACTTGGCGGGTCGATATCTTTAAGAATATGTGGAAAATTTTTTATTGTTTTGGCATTTTCGGTTACGTCTTCTCCTTCATATCCATCGCCTCTGGTGGCGCAATATTTAAGGATTCCTTTTTCATATCGAGCCGAAAATGACAATCCATCAATTTTGGTTTCACTAAAAAAATCGATGGGGTTGTCGTTCTTACTAAATAATTCTGGTTCAAAGAGATTAGATTGAAAATCTGAAGAGGAATTGCGATCTTTTGATAAACCCAAAAACCTTTCAATTTTTTCAATAAAATCAACAATATCATCCCTAGAAAACCCATTTGCCAGAGATAACATGGGCTTATAATGCTTTATTTTATTGAATATATCTAATGATTTGGCGCCAATATTATTAAATTCATGTTCTTTAAAAAATTGCGGGTAAAGCTTCTCAAATTTTATTAGTTTGTTTTTAAGATCATCATATTCGGAATCAGAGACTAAAGGGTTGTCGTTTTGATGATAAGCAACATCGTATTTAGAGATCAGAGATTTTAACTGTAAAATTTCATTTTCAACTTCGCGACTCATGTAATCAAACTAAATTATCGTCGTTAATATTATTTAGATTTAAAACATTGTGCAAAATATCAAATTCGTAAAAATAATCTTCATGAATTGCGTGAACTTGAATTTGATCATCTTCCATAGAGATTGCAAATAGACCAGCAGTCATGTTAAGACTAGAGATCAAAAGAGCCGGATTGAAACTATAATTTTCTTTAAAGTTAATTTTATGTAATGTTGGGTGGAGAGATTTACGAAGTATCGCTAGATCGATAATTAGAGAAATAGATTTAAAAAAATTTTTAAAATATAGACTGCAAAAATGACGATAAAAACCAAAGCTGAGATATAATAACTCGCTTTGTTCATCAATTAGTTTTAACCGAAAAGAGGCGAACGAAACCAATGCTGAAGCAAACAGGCCAAAAGCTAGAAAGTGAGGCGAAAAACCATGTCCCGCCATCATAAAAGAAAACCACAGCGTAAGCAGAAAAAGAAATAAGTTGAAAATATTAACCATTGAAGTCTAAGATAAATTTTTGGGTCGCAAATATTTGATTTTTTTTAAAAAAAACACAATGAAAAAAAGTTTAAAATTAACTAAAAAAATATTAATTGTTCAGGCGGTATTTTATGAAGATATTTCAAAAATGCTTTTGGATGGCGCCATCAAAGAAATAAATAAAAACAATTTAGATTACGATATAATAACCGTGAGCGGAGCTCTTGAAATTCCAATTGCCATCGCCATAACAATTAATAAAAACAATTATTACGATGGATATATTGCCCTTGGTTGTGTGATCAGGGGTGAAACTTCACATTACGACACCGTTTGCAATGAGAGTGCTCGAGGATTAATGGACATTGGCATTAAAAATAAAATTCCTATCGCCAATGGAATTATAACCGTTGAAAATGAGGAGCAAGCTCTTGAGAGAGCAAATCCAAAAAAACTTAACAAAGGCGGTTATGCGGTTAAAGCTTGCATAAAACTTATTCAACTAAATTAAAAACAACTTCAAAATATGAGAAAAATATTATCTTTTTTTACAATTATGACTCTTACATCATGCTTGATTGGCTCAGGCGAGAATTCGTCAATTATCAATAATGGTAGCAATAAATTTCCAAAGATTGTTGGGATTGATCTTCATGGCAACAAAAAAGAGCTTCCACAAGCTTTAGAGGGCGAGTTTAATATCATCGCTCTAGGATTTGAAAGAGAACATCAAGAAGCTATAAATACTTGGATTGATGAAATTGAAAAATTAAATCTAGTTGGAGACAAAATTAAATTTTATGAGGTGCCACTTATTTATGAATTAGGGAATTTTTCCCGAGCATGGATAAATAATGGTATGAGATTTGGAATTCCAAATGATATTGCAAGAAAAAGAACCATAACCGTTTATACAAATCGTGATAAATTCTTTGAAATTATGGATATGAAAGGGGATAGAATTTATTTGATCATTCTAAACAAATCAGCCGAGATTATATGGAGGGCTGAGGGATATGCATCTGAAAATAACTTAAAATCATTTAAAAAAATAATTAATAATATCAAATAAATTTAGTTATTTTTTTGATATTCTTAACGTTACCAATCATTGCCGTTGTAGAGTGGGTTGCGAATACTTTTTGAGCAAAATTAGTTATTTCTTTTTTTGTGATGTCTTGAAATTTCTCTATTATATCTTGATCAGTTTGAATTTTATTGTGCAGTAAAATATCAGAACCCAGTCTCTGCATTCTAGAGCTGGTGCTTTCTTTAGCCATTTTTAAACTTGCTTTGAATTGAGTTTTAACTTTATTCAACTCATCATCTTTAATATTTTCACTAACCTTTTGGATTTCATCAGACAATAAACCAATCATCTTTTGGCACTTATCTGAAGAGGTTGCGCAATATATCCCAAAAATTCCAGCGTCCTCAAAGCAATTATTAAAACTATATATCGAATATGCCAAACCTTTATTCTCTCTAACTTCTTGGAATAACCTTGAAGACATCCCTCCACCCAAAATCATCGATAAAATCTGACACTTATAATAGTCTTTATCGTGATAGGATATACCCTTAAAACCTAGCAAATAATTGATTTGCTCAAGCTTTTTTTCTTTTTTATAGAAACCACCTTTGTATATTGCTTTAGAAACTGGTTTAATTTTATTTTTTGAAAGTTTAGTAAAATATTTTTCAACCCATTTGATTAGGTTTTCAATCTTGATAGAACCCGATGCAACAATAGCTGTGTTTTGATAGTTATATTGTTGGTTTATATAATTCAAAAAATCATCGCGATTAAATTTTTTAATATTAGCTTTTGAACCAATTATCGGCATTCCAAGTGGCTGATTGGGATATGCAGTTTCTTGAAAATAATCAAAAACAACATCGTCGGGAGTATCTTGAGTCATGGCATATTCTTGCAATATAACCCCACTCTCCTTTTTGATTTCAACTTTATCAAATAATGAATTTTGTAAAATATCAGCCAAAAATTCGATCGCAAATTCGCCATATTCTTTTAAAACCTTAACATAATAAACGGTTTTTTCTCTTGATGTGTATGCATTTATATAGCCTCCGATACTCTCAAATTCTTCGGCAATTTGCTTGGCAGATCTTTTTGGAGTTCCTTTAAATGCCAAATGCTCTAAAAAGTGTGATATACCATTGATTGAAAAATCTTCATTACGGCTTCCAGTGTGAACAAAAACTCCTATAGATACAGTTTCGACATCCTTCATTTCATCTACTCCAACGCGCAATCCGTTAGAGAGTTTTTTAATTTGAGCTTTTGACATAATTAGTTTGGTTATTTATGATGGGGGTTCTTTTTAAAAAGAAAATTAAACTATTATAAGAGAATTATTTAAGCAAATTTAATTATTTAAAGCTCCGGAAATGAACAACCCTCCAATTTTATCTCTCAGAAATATTACCATTTCATTTGCAAAAAAAGTTTTGTTTGAGAATTTAAATTTAAACCTCTTTGCAAATGATAGAGTATGTTTGATTGGCAAAAATGGTGTCGGAAAATCAACTCTTATGAATTGCTTATCAAGTGACATCGAATTTGATAGTGGCGAAAGATGGATTGCCCCAAATATTGTTCTTGGTCACCTTACTCAAAGCGAAAAAATCGCCGACAATATTTTAGTCAAGGATTACATTAAAAAAAATATTAAAATTGATGAGCATAAAGAATACCTAATCGACATAGTTTGCGATAAATTAAAAATCGATAAAAACCAATACACACTTGAGCTTTCAGGGGGACAAAAACGTCGAGTAAACTTAGCTAAATCATTAGTTCTTGAGCCACAAATTTTACTTCTCGATGAACCAACCAACCATCTCGATCTTGAAATAATCGAATGGCTCGAAAACTATCTTTTAAGCTTTAAAGGCGCTTTAGTAATAATTTCTCACGATAGAAAATTTTTAGAAAAGGTTTCAAATAAAGTTTTTTGGATCAGAAGCGGAAATATCAAAATCAACAATCATGGTTATAAAAATTTTGACGAATGGTCACAAAACATTACCAACCAAGAAAAACGTGAGCTAGAAAATTTACAAAAAAAAGTCGAATTAGAAAGTGGTTGGCTTCAAACTGGAGTAACTGGCAGAAGAAAACGAAACATTGGCAGACTTCATCACTTAATTGAACTTAAAACGAAACTTGAAGCTCAACAAAAAATTGTTTTTGCCAATCAAAATAAAATGAAAATTGAAGTACAAAAACTCGATGAAGATTCGCCTCAAGTAATTATGAGTTTCAATAACGTTTCTTATAAAATTAATGAAGAAAATTTATTAATTTCAAATTTTAATTACAAAATTCTACGGAGCGAGCGTATTGGGATTATTGGTCGCAATGGCATTGGCAAATCAACACTTCTAAAACTCATGATTAACGAAATCAAACCTAATCAAGGCACCGTGAAAATGGCACGCGACATAAGTTTTTCATACTTTGATCAATCACGAAGCGCAATCAGGCCAACTTCGACTATTCAAGAAATTTTATGCGAAAGCGGTTCGGATTATGTAAAACTTGCTAACGATAAAACTAAACATATTTGTGGTTATTTGCGCGATTTTTTATTCGATCCAAAGGAAACTCAAACCATAGCCGGAACCTTGTCGGGCGGACAACAAAATCGTTTGCTTTTAGCGAAAACTTTAGCTAATCCAGGAAATTTTTTAATTCTTGATGAGCCCACCAACGATTTGGACATGGATTCGCTCGATATTCTTGAAGATTATCTTGAAAAATATTTGGGAACTTTGGTTGTAGTTTCGCATGATCGTGATTTTTTGGATAATGTCTGCACTACGATTCTGGGCTTCGAAGGTGATGGCGTTATCAATTACAATATGGGCGGATA
>RFYG01000150.1 GCA_009925685.1 Pseudomonadota bacterium | reverse complement strand
CTTGGCATTAAAGCCGAATTTGAAGCTGAAGGAACACGTTTTGATGAAATGAGTAGACTCATAGAAATAACCAGAAAAGCAAATTTAAATCTGGGCATAAAAATTGGCGGATGTGAGGCAGTTACCGACCTTTATCACACAAAATTACTCGGCGCCGAATATATTATAGCTCCAATGATCGAAACTTCTTATGCTCTTCAAAAGTATATTGAAGCAAAAAACAAAGTATACAATGAAGAAGAAAGAGAAGATGTTAGATTTTTATTCAACTTGGAGACAATAACTGCATATAACAATCTTGATTCCATAATAAAACAAGCTGCTGTTAAAAACGGAGCAAATGGAATAGTATTTGGAAGAGTAGATTTTGTCGGATCTATGGGCTTTAGTCGTGAAAAAATTTCTAGTGGCGAAATTAGCGATCACATTAAAAATGTAGCTTCAAGATGCAAAGAGGTTAACTTTGATTTTGTAGTCGGTGGAGCGGTTTCAAATGAGACAATAGAATCTGTTAAAGAAGCTAATAAAGTATATTTAACTCGTTTCGAAACAAGAAAAATAATCTTTGACTCAAAAGCTCTTAATCTAGAAGAAAAAAACATCAACAAAGCCCTAGAATTAGCGGTAAAATTCGAATTACTGTGGCTTCAAAACAAACAAAATTATTATACTCAAATAGCAGCGGAAGACTCACAAAGAATTTCAATGTTAAGCAAAAGATTCGAAAATTTTAACTAATTTTGTGATGAAAAATTTGCTGTTATTCGGATCTTCTGGACAAATAGGTTCAAAGTTAAAAGAAACATTTTTAGCGCAAGATTATCATGTTTATTGTGTCAAAAGAAAACCGAAAGACATTTCCTCTGAATACGATATTTTATGGAACTTTGTTGACAATGATAAATTTGAAATAAAAAAAGATATTAAATTTTCTTCAATTTGTTTTGCTCATGGAATAAATATTAATGACTCAATATACGAATTTGAGCCTAATTTAAATCTGGATTTATACAAAATAAATTGTTTTTCAATCCTCACAGCTCTTAATTCACTAATTAAATTATCATTATTACAAATTGAATGTAAAATATGCATAATCAGCTCAATATGGCAGAACCTTGCAAGACAAAATAAATTGTCCTATTGTGTATCAAAATCAGCGATACAGGGAATTGTCAACTCATTATCTGTCGATTTAGCAAAAGAAAATTATTTAATTAATGCCATTCTACCAGGAGCACTTGATACTGAAATGACTAAAAACAATCTTAGCAATCAACAATTAAACAACCTAAAATCTCAAACAAATTTCAACAAATTAGCTAATATCGAAGATGTCGCAAATATGGTGTATTTCCTTTGTAGCGATAAAAATACTAGCATTACGGGACAGTTTATTAATATAGATTTAGGATTTTGTAATGCAAAAATTATTTAAAATAAATTCATCAATATCAAATTATGAAATTACAATAGACTCTTCATTATCCTCATATCTCAAAAATTTAAAAGAAGAATATGCTATTTTAATTGATGAGAATATATCTAATAAAAATAGCGAAACCCTTCAAAAACAGAAAAACATTATATCGATTAAAGCTATCGAAGAAAATAAAGATCTCAAAAATATTTCTAATGTTATACATAATTTAAAACTCAAATCACTTAAAAAAGACAGTATTCTAATAGGAATTGGAGGAGGAGTAATTCAAGATATAACTTGCTTTATTGCCTCAATGTATATGCGCGGTATCAATTGGATTTACTTTCCCACAACATTTCTTGGCATGTGCGATTCTTGCATTGGCGGTAAATCATCAA
>RFYG01000149.1 GCA_009925685.1 Pseudomonadota bacterium | reverse complement strand
GAGGGGGAATAATATGTCTAATAAAAATATACCAATAAAAACCTCATTTTCTGGGAAAGATTATGACGAATGGAAATTACATAGCGCTGATTTTATGCCATTTGCTTATCAAGATGAATTTGCAGAAAATATAAATAAAATAATTGAAATATTAGAGAATTTGCCAAGATGCGAAGGTGAATTATTGGAAAGTCTCCGAAAAGCTAAATCTTTTGCATGTTCAACAATTATTCCTGATGGTGGTGGATTTTCTAGGGTATTTTTTAATACTCCACAAGATTTAAGAAATTTCATAGAAAATTATAAAGAGGAGAGTCATGATTAAGATATTAAAAAATCTTTTTTGTAAAAAAAATAAAATAGGATTAATAGAATTAACCGAAAGGGAACTAATATTACTTTGTAATTTAGTGTCGCAAGAAAATAAAAGAGTTCGTGCAGAATTTAAATTAAAAAATATCAATTTTGATAAATTCGCAGCAGAATTTGAGGAACCTCATACTCTTGTAACTATATTTGATAAATTTAAAAATCTTGCTACCGAGGCTAATATAGAAATAAGAGGATTAACTAATGACAGATAGATTTGGAATCATAGGAGCCAGCGAAGTTGCTGGACTCCTAAAAGAATACTCGGCTAATTTGCTTGCAGAAAACATCATAGGTGAAAATATACACGATTCATTATTGCAGATGCCAAGTTATCTTGAGACAAGATATTCGCTTGGTAAAAAACTAATGCTTGATAGAGAACAGTTTAAGAGTTTCAATAACTTCAACTCTAATGAAGCAATGAAACGAGGGCAAGCAATGGAGGAAGCGGTAAAAGATGATTTTATATTTTTCTCAAAAGTAAAAAATATTGTAGAATCTCAAACTCAAAAAGAAAAAATAATCAAAGGTTGTAAATTTCCATTTAGAGCGACTATTGATTATCTTCTAAGTAATGGTTCAATTCTTGAGTGTAAAACTACAAATGACCTTTTTGGCTGGTCTAAGATTGAAAAATACGGCTTGCCTTTCAATTATTATATCCAGTGCCAAGCTCAAATGTGGTTGCACGAAAAAGAAAGTTGCTTCATTCATATTGCAGGAGTTAACAAAGAGCATCAAATTTTGGAAAGTAAAACTTTTGAGATTGGGGTTGATTCAAAAATAATTCGTGCAATTACTGCAAGTTTAGTTTGGTTTAGTGCGGAATTTGAAAGAGGCACTTTAATTAATAAAGACGATAGCGAAAAAACTAAAAAAGATAAACAAATTGACGAGTTTTTGGAACTAGAAAGGGGAACACTTGAATTACCTCTTGAAAGTGATTTATCGGCTAAATTAAGCAGATTAAAAGAGCTTGAAGAAGCAAAAAAAGAATATGAAAAACTTGATAAAGAAATTAGGGAAACAATCAGGCAGTCAATGGCAGGTTATAAATATGCTCGTTTCAAATCTAATCAATTTGAGATTGAGGCTAAATATAGCAATGAATCTTATCACGATGAAGCAAGTATCAACGAAGCAATTGATAAAGCTAAATCAATTCAAGTCGGCGATGTAAAAGCTGGCAAGAAATTAACAATTAAATATTAGAAATATGAATATATCATTTAAAGTTAAATTACTAACAGAAACAGCGAAAGCACCAGAAAAAGCAAATGAGGGAGATTTATGGGATTTATTTGCCGATAACTTCGAGTCTCCATCTTTTAAAAATAATGAGTGGATTTTAGAAGATTTGGAAGCTACTATTTATCCTCAATCAAGAATATTAGTTAGAACAGGAATTGCACTTGAGTTGCCAGTTCGTAGAATAATTGACGATTGGTGTTTTTTTG
>RFYG01000148.1 GCA_009925685.1 Pseudomonadota bacterium | reverse complement strand
CTAAATTCAATCGTCTCAAAGAATGTGTTGTTTCAAACAAAAATGTTATCGTAAGAGTTGATATAAATGTTCCAATTGTCGATGGCATCATTGAAGATGATACGAGAATAAAGGCAGTTTTGCCAACCCTTCAGTATCTAGCTAAAAACAATGCTAAAACAATTTTAATTGCTCATTTTGGTAGACCAGATGGAAAGTTTGATGACAAGATGTCTCTCAAATTGATTTTGCATAGATTGCAAGAATTATTGTCGCCAATCAGAGTATCGTTTATTGATGATTGTATTGGTGATAAGGTTAGAAACGCGGTTTTAGACACTAAATATGGCGAAATTATAATGCTTGAAAATTTGCGCTTTTATAAGCAAGAAACCGATAATGATCATGAATTCTCGGCTTTTTTAGCCTCACTAGCTAATCTTTATGTAAATGATGCTTTTTCTTGCTCTCATCGTTCGCACGCTTCTATAACTGGTATTCCAACAATTTTAAAATCTTGCGCAGGACTTCAAATGGAATATGAACTAGATAATCTTACTAATTTGTTAGAAAATGCCAAAAAGCCTATGATGGCAATTGTTGGCGGTGCAAAAGTTTCTACTAAAATTGATTTATTGAAGTCCTTGGCAACTAAGTCTCAAGCTATAGTTGTTGGGGGTGGTATGGCAAACACTTTTCTGCATGCATTAGGTTATAATGTTGGAAAATCTTTATACGAAAAGGATTTAAAGGACACATCATTGGAAATTATTGAAATTGCAAAAATTAATAATTGCGAAATTATTTTACCAAATGATGTTGTTGTTGTTAATGAATTTAAGGCGCACTCCCCCTATTCTATCAAATCAATTTCATTGGTTAATGACAATGAAATAATTGTTGATATTGGAGAAAATTCTATCCAAAAATTACTAGAAAAATTACAAAATTTTAAAACTGTTTTATGGAATGGACCTGTTGGTGCGTTTGAAATTAAGCCATTTAATCGAGGAACCGAATCTATTGCCAAAATAATTGCCGACTTAACCGATCAAAAAAAATTATTATCAATAGCTGGGGGTGGAGATGTGGTCTCAGCATTAAATGGATGCGATTTAGCAAAAAAATTTACCTACATCTCAACCGCCGGTGGTGCGTTTTTGGAGTGGCTAGAAGGTAAAGAATTGCCGGGTATATTAGCTCTTAATAAACAAAATAAATAAGCTAAATAAAATATTTATAAATTCTTTTAGCGATTTATAATTAATCACCATAAAGTTTGTATAATATTATTACCTTTAACAAGGGGCCTTTAACAAGGGGCTATAGCGCAGTTGGTAGCGCGTTTGCATGGCATGCAAAAGGTCACGAGTTCGAATCTCGTTAGCTCCACCATCACTTTTCTAGGCATTTCTTCACCTTTAAAAAACGATTTTTCAGACTTTTATTTTTTATCAAAACCTTTTAAATCCCAGTTTTTTTTGTTATTTTTTTAAGAGGCAACATTAGATAACAATTCAGATTTTTTAATAAATAATTCTTCGCAAATATCTGTATATTTAAAACAATGTAAAAAAGTTTTTGTTGAAAAAAAATTGCAAATACAATTCCAGCAATCTCCAAGCGCTTATCATTGATAACACTTCTTTGTTCCTAATAAAAATAAAACTTAATTAAATTTAGCGAAACCCGAAAGATATATTTATCGGAATAGAGGGGAAAATTAATTGGTTGCGGGGGCTGGATTTGAACCAACGACCTTCAGGTTATGAGCCTGACAAGCTACCGAGCTGCTCTACCCCGCGATAAAGAATGGAACCGAGTTTTTCGCCCGGTAAGCTTTTGTTAATTT
>RFYG01000147.1 GCA_009925685.1 Pseudomonadota bacterium | reverse complement strand
AGGAATTTAAAATTAGGGTCCTTCTAAAGAAAGGCTGATATTAAATCTTCAATTCAACTTGAGGGTTTGTGGTAAATTTTATTTTTTATTCTTAGTTTTATTAAATTTTTATATTGTTATTAATTTATAAATTTTTTATTTTTTCACAAAGTATTTTTATTGATCAATAAAACCATTCAATTTAGTTTTTCATTTAAAACCCGTAAAACTTTTTACCAAAAAGTCATTACATGAAGCCCAAATACCACATCACAGTCTTAGCAAATTTATTTGTTCTCCAAGCCACCTTTAATATTTTTAAGTCTAGAAGGCTGTTTTTGACAAATATTGTATTTTTAACAATTTGTTTTCAAAGTTACTCCTTCGCCATCACGCCCTCTGAACAAAGAGCAATAGAGCAACAAGATATTCAAGCGAAACAAATAATTCAAAATGAAAGGCAAAACTTAATTCGTCAAAAAGAGGCCGATGAGATCGAGAAAATCAGCAAAACTTCTTATCGCTTGGTAGATGGCTCGAGCAAAAAAAATAAAATCGATAATAAATCTTGTCAAATCATCAAAAATATCCAATTCCAAGGAAATAAAAAAATTTCTAATTTCACGCTAAATCGCAAATTTCTCAAACCTTTGCGAAAATCAAAATTGGCAATAAATCGCTCAGATTTTAGTGATGATTTTTCGTTCAAAAAAGCCCGCAACAACGATTTATGTTTAACCAAAAATGACTTGTTAATGCTTCATGAACAAATACAAAATTATTATATCGATAATGGTTATGTGGTTGCGCGCGTTTATTTTGATGGGTTAGAAATTTCTAAAGGTTCAATCAAAATTATTATTGAAGAAGGAAAGCTCGAAAAGATTGAAATCAAAGATAACAGCAAACTAAACAATATTTTTTCTTGGCGCAGAAGTTTACAGAAATTCTTCGCTTTCCCCTCAATATGGCAAGATGATGTCATCAATCTTCGCGACGTTGAACAAGGAATTGATCAAATTAATCGCCTTTCTTCGCAAAGCGCCAAAATTGGACTTGAGCCCGCTCACAAAGCGGGTTATAGCAATGTTGTCGTCAATAATCAAATTGATCACTTTGGGATGTTTTCTTTAGTGGTTGATAATTCTGGCCAAAAAAACACTGGTAAGATCAAGCGCAAAGCGTCTTTTAACTACGATAATCTTATTGGTATCAACGACAATATTTACGTCAATTATTCCGAAAGCAACGGCGTACCACTTTTTGGTTCAAGTAAAAGTTTTAATAAGATGATCGGAGCCACCGACCTGAGCCATAGGCGCTTTTCAAAAGCTTTTTATGGCGCAATGTCGATCCCTTTCGGCTATTCAACATTAGGTGCGAGCTATTCTTCTTCGAAATATCTTGTTACTAGTGAAGGACTAGTTTCGCCTACGCGCTCATCCGGAGATAGCCAAATTAAAACCTATTATTTTGATCATGTTTTGTGGCGAGGCAAAAAACATAAAATTTCTCTCAAAGCTGAACTTGAGCAAAACTCCACCAAAAGTTATATCGAACAGACATTTATTCCCGTCAACAGCAGAGAGACTGCTAAGGCGAATTTCTATCTCAATAATACTTTTTATATTTCAGGTGGCACTCTTTATTTTCAACCTAAATATAGTAAAGGCTTAAGTGCTTTTGGGGCGCTAAAAGATAAAAAAGGATTGTCTCCAGACAAGGCTAGAGCGCAATTTGAGACTTTTGGTTTTTACGCTCAATCCAATATTAATTTCCCCCTTTATTTAGGGGGAAGCGGTTGCTCGAGTGGAGCGAGGGCAGAGCAAGGGGGTTCCTCCCCCTGTTCAGGGGGAAGCGGTTGCTCGAGTGGAGCGAG
>RFYG01000146.1 GCA_009925685.1 Pseudomonadota bacterium | reverse complement strand
AAATTTTTTATGAAATTTTTTAAAATCTCTATTTTATTATTGAGTTTTTTTGTATTCTCGGGGTGCAGTTTTAGAGTTGATAAAACCGGTTATATGTTTGAGAATGCTGATTTTAATTCTCTTCAAAAAGGCGTTACTTCAAAAAATACAATTCTTAAAAGTTTTGGCTCTCCGACTATAATATCAATAATCGATAATAATGAGGTTTGGATATATTATTCTGAAGATATAAAGCATATTTTATTTTTTATGCCCAAAGTTATTGCAAGGCAAATCTTAGTTTTGCAATTTAACGATGAAGATAGAATTAGTTATTTAAAGAAGCTTAGTTTGGATGATGAAGATAAGAATTTTTTTATTAATTTTAACAAAACTTTTGTTAAAAGTCACAAAACTTATTTTTTGAAAGAAATCTATGATAGTCTTGGGACCGTCAAGCCTTAAAA
This sequence comes from Pseudomonadota bacterium, assembly GCA_009925685.1. Taxonomy (GTDB): domain Bacteria; phylum Pseudomonadota; class Alphaproteobacteria; order Rickettsiales; family UBA1997; genus CAILUF01. Next base: position 1,442 of record RFYG01000146.1, on the reverse strand, counting down.
ATTTAAAAATCATAAAAATTTTAGATCAATTTATTCAATCAATATTGAGTATAATTTTTGTGATTTTTATTTTTTCTTGCACCTCGCAAAAAGAATTAAACAGAAAAAACATTTCAACTGAAATCATTTGTCAAGATGGTAAAAAAATATTGGTCAGATTTGCCTACGCGCAAGAGGTCAAGAAGGCAATAGAAAATCATATAAATCGAAAATTATTAACTAAAACTGAAGATAAATTTACCGTAATTCGCATTCCAAGAATTGAATCTTTTCATGTACCCAAAATTCCACCCGAAGAATTAATAAAATGTCAAATTATTGATAATCAAATTTATAAAGCTTACCCAAATTATATCAGAAGATTTAAGTAGATTTGATATATTCGCCAGAATTAATAATTACCGATTTTAAACTTTTAAACCAAACGCCATTTTTGCGGGTTATTGAATAAATGATGCAGAAATTTGTTGTTGAGGGTGTGGCCAACTTTATTGGCCTTAAAATGCCCGATTATGAAGTGTCCAGCTAAAAATAAATCACCAATGAAATCCAGAGTTTTGTGGCGAATAAATTCATCGGGGTAACGTAATTTTTCGTTATTTAAGATTTTATCAACATCAACCACAATTGCGTTATCGAGCGATCCTCCTTTGGCTAAACCAATTTTATGCATAGTTTCAATTTCGTTTTTAAAACAAAAAGTTCGGGCTCGACAAATATCATTTTTAAAAGAATGTGAAGTTGAGTTATAATTAAGATTTTTTTGGGTGATTAGCGGGTGATTAAAATCAACCGAAATATCTAGAATAAAGCCATTGGCCGGTTTTACCTCAATAAATTTATCATTATCTTCAACGCGAATATTTTCTAGAATTTCGATAATTTTTCGATTTGAAGTTTGATGATGAATTCCTGCGCATTCAATTAAAAAAACAAACGGTTCTGATGAGCCATCCATAATTGGCGCTTCAATATTATCAATTTCGATTATTAAATTATCTATTCCGCAACCCCAAATGGCCGCCATAAGATGCTCAACTGTTGAAACTGATGCCCCAAATTTATTGGCAATAGTAGTTCCAAGGTTGGTGGTCGTAACATTTTTAAATTCAGCTTTGATAGTATTTTGAGATTCGGGTAAGTCAACACGCTTAAAGACTATTCCGGTGTCGATTTCGGCAGGTTTAAGGATCATGTTTACATTACAACCCGAATGCAATCCAATTGAATTACAACTAATTGAGTTATTGATGGTTTTTTGAGCTAAATTTATCATATATAATTTTATTTTTTTCTTAAAAATGCCGGATGAGTCGGGAATTTAAATGAAGTTTTTGCCTTTATAAATTCGACTTTGGCCAAATAATCAAAAAAATTAATGCGCTTTTTATTAAGAATACTCAAATGATTGGCAATCAAAATTAAAATACCCACCGTGGCGA
>RFYG01000145.1 GCA_009925685.1 Pseudomonadota bacterium | reverse complement strand
CCAGCACCATCAAGATCTCCAACACCATCAGGATCTGCACTTGCTAGTGCAGTTCCCAGTCCTCTTTCAAGTCGTTCTTCAAGTAGCTCTTCAGTTAATTCATTACAGAGGGCGGTGGTTTAATTAATTGATATACCGCCCTCTCTCAACCAGGAAAATTTATATAAATGAATATGATTACTAAAAAATGGTTTTTTTAAAGTTTAAAATTTCCATAGCTCAAATTTCTTAGCCCGAAACTGATTTAATTGAATTGCAAGTTGTTATTTTAAGCTATTTTTTAGTAAAAGTTTTAAAAATTTTTTATTTAATTTTTAAAACCTAAAATTCTAGATTGACTGATTTGATAAGGGTTTATAGCATTCGATAAATGATGTTCACCAAAAATTTATATTAAAAATCATCACTAAAAATCAAATTAAGATCTGATATTTTTTGATAAATTATATAAATGTGGTTTTGATTAAGTTTTTAATCACACAATGATTTGTCATTTCTTTTACGACATTCATTTTGACATTCATTTTGCTTGATATTTCATTTTTAAATCCTTCAAAAGATTTATTTATTAAAATCAATCAAACCTATTTTCCAAATAAATTTTTAATGGAGATAACTTTGTTTATCGCCAAATAATCCAAATTCTTAATTCTTGTTTTTATGAAAAAGTTTCTAATTTTATCATCGCTAATTTTAGTTTTATCCTCGTGTCAAAATTCAACAAAGCAGGGCACTAAAGCCGAAACTTCTGTTGCTAAAGATCCGACCAAAATAATTGTCGCGAGTTACGAAGGTGGAAAAGTTTATCTCAAAGAAGTTAATGATGAGATTGTCAAACTTGCCATGCAAAATAATAAACTTAAAGATTTGGATTTTTATCAATTAACATCTGATCAAAAAGAAGCTCTTATCAAAGAGGTTGTGTTAAAAAAATTATCTTATACCGAGGCTAAAAAAAGAGATCTCGATGAAGACGAAGACTATCAATGGGCGCTTAAAAATTTTGAAGCTGAGTTACTTAAACAAAAACTTCTTGTAGACCTTACCAAAAATGCAAGTGACGAAAAAAATGTTAAAAAAAACTACGATGAAATTATATCTAAGCTTAAGGACAAAAAAGATATTCAAATCTCTTATATAGCTCTGGCTTCGCAGAATGAAGCTAACCAACTTCATAAGTTTTTATTGAGCTCCCCGAACTCTTTTGCGCGTGTGGCTAGAAATAAATCGCTTGATAAAGAAACTGCCAAAAAAGGCGGTGATTTAGGTTTTGTGCTTGAAGATGTTATTCCAGCTGAAGTTGTTAAAAAGGTGCGTTTAGTTAAGAAGGGTGAAATAGCTGAACCAATTCAGAGTGGCAATAAATGGTTAATTGTTAAATTTATTGACGAAAGACCGGCGCAAATCAATTCTTACGAAAAATCAAAAGATAGTTTGGCGCAAAATTTGGCTAAAAAAGCCGTAGAAGATTTTATCGTGCAAAGCCTTGAAAATTCTAAAATCACCATAATCATCAAATAATTCTAAGAAATTTATGGCCACCCATAAATTTATTGAGTCTTAGATTCAAATTTTTGGGGGCTATATTTTTTGTTTTGAAATGTCGGATTGCTTATATTTTTTTAACATTTTGGGGCGCAAAATATCGATTAAAACCCAGTCAATCAACAAGCCCAATCAATCAACAAGATTGGATTGCTTATCAACCTATAAATTATTATATCGATGAAAATTATCTTTTCTCTAAAAGAGGGGCGCTAATCAAAAGAGTATACTTACGATAAAAACAAGCTAAAGATGAGAATTATTTGTTTATTTATGTAGCGCTTCAAGATTTATCAGAGTTGAAGCCTTACATAGTAAAGGAGTTGAGGATGGTCCATCACTACTC
>RFYG01000144.1 GCA_009925685.1 Pseudomonadota bacterium | reverse complement strand
GATTGTTGCCATCTTATATCATAGAATCAATTTTGATTCTTAATACACTTAGAAATTATAATATTAAAATTATCGCCTTGGTAAGAAATAAAGAAAAATCAAATAGGAGATTTTTTAGATATCTTAACAGAAAAGATTTAGTTATAATCGAGAAAGATGTTTGTGAATCTTACGAAATTACCGAAAAAATAGATTATGTAATTCATGCTGCATCAAATGCAGATCCTCAATCATTCTTAAAAGATCCATTAGGAACAATAAAATCAAATACTATTGGAACAATAAATTTACTTGAAGTTGCAAAAAAATACAATTCAAGATGTTTTTTTTACTTTAGCTCGGGAGAGGTTTATGGTAACGTTTTTGATAAAAATGCTTATAAAATTAAAGAAAATGAATATGGAATTGTTGATCATACCAATATAAGAAATTGTTATGCTGAAGCAAAAAGAATGGGGGAAGCCATCTGCTTATCATATCATTATCAGTTCAAAATACCTGTTTCTATTGTTAGACCTTCCCATACCTATGGTCCAGGTATAGATCTGAACGATTCAAGAGCTTTCGCTAGTTTTGTAAATAATGTTATTCAAGAAAAAAATATAATCCTTAATAGTGATGGCTCAGCAAAAAGATCTTACTTATATTTAAAGGATGCAACTCTGGCCTATTTTACTATAATTTTAAAGGGTAACAAATTTGGAATTTATAATGTTGGCAATGAGTATGAAATTTCAATTCTAGATCTGGCAAACACAATAATAAAAGCATCGGGTAAAAGAGGATTAAAAGTCGAATATAGTAAAGATTGTAAAAAAAATAGTAGCCCATCCAGAAATGGATTGCTTTGCATAGATAATTTAAAAAGTCTTGGTTGGAAACCTACAACAACTGAGCTTGAGGGCTTTAAAAGAACTATAAATTTTTTAAATGAATAAAATATGAAAAAAAATATACATGAGGCTGTAAAACAATATTTCGAAAGCGAGCACAAAAAACCGGAATTCATTCCCGGAAAAACTTATGTACCAGTCTCTGGCAAAGTTTATGATCATACTGATATGCAAAGCCTTGTGGAGTCGGCTCTAGATTTTTGGCTTACCACTGGCAGATTTAATCGCGAATTTGAAAAATCTTTATCAAAATTTTTAGGAGTTCAACATGCCTTAACCTGCAATTCAGGCTCTTCGGCAAATTTATTAGCTCTTTCAGCTCTTACCTCCCATTTATTGAAAGATAAAGCCCTCAAACCCAATGACGAAGTTATAACTTGTGCTACGGGCTTTCCAACAACTATTAATCCTATTTTAATTAATGGCCTAAATCCGGTATTTCTTGATGTAGACATTCCTTCATACAACATGGATGTTTCAAAACTTGAAGAAGCCATCACTCCAAAAACCCGAGCAATTATGGTTGCCCATACTCTAGGCAATCCTTTTGATTTAGATAAAATAAAAACCATTGCCGACAAACATGGTCTATTTTTGGTAGAAGATACTTGCGATGCTTTGGGCGCTGAATATAATGGCAAAAAAGTTGGCACATTTGGCGATATAGGTACTTTAAGCTTTTACCCCGCCCACCATATAACCATGGGGGAAGGCGGTGCGGTTTTTACCAATCGTAGCGTTTTAAAAAGAGCCCTAGAATCAATTCGTGACTGGGGGCGCGATTGCTATTGCGAACCAGGTAAAGATAACACCTGCAATAAGAGATTTTGTCAACAGCTTGGTGATTTGCCTTTTGGCTATGATCACAAATATACCTATTCACATGTAGGCTATAATTTGAAAATCACCGATATGCAAGCTGCCGTTGGAGTCTCTCAATTAAAGCACTTAGAGGGCTTCATCAAAAAAAGACAAGAAAATTTCGATATTTTATTTAACGGATTGAAAGAATTTGAAGAGTTTTTAAT
>RFYG01000143.1 GCA_009925685.1 Pseudomonadota bacterium | reverse complement strand
TTCTAATCCACTTCTATTTACATGTTTTTTTTCACTTAAATGTGTAAGTCCGGGATTATTTTTTATGGTAAGTGGAGCAAGATTATTACCTAGAGAAAATTTATTCAGAGAATCAGTTTTTTGACTCGTAGGACTTCTAAGAAGAGCTGAAGCTGAGCCTGAAATTAATAAAAGTAATCCGAGAGATATTTTTGTATTACTAAATGGAAAATCATAAGGCATAATTAATTCCTAATTTGATGGTTTTTATGTTGTTGTTGAATTTTGTTTTATGGGGCGATTCATAAGTAACGCCGAAGAATTCTTTGTCGCCATAAATATTCTTGGCGTTTGATAATGTTGTAAATCGAGTTTGATTGTATTCAGCGTTGATTAGCCAATTATCATTAATTTTAACTCTAAAGCCACCACCAATAAATGGAGCAGTTCTATGGCTTTTGTATATGAACCATGGTTTTTCGTTTGGCTCAAGATCTGAATCGTAATAAGCGCTAGAATAGTTTGTAAAATAATTTATGGCGTAACCGTATGTTGAATAAACCGATAAATAATCATTTATGTCAAACCCAAAATCTATTTTTGTTCCATATCTTCTACGGATTTTGGAATATGTAGAACCCTGAATGTCTATTGATGCCTCTCCGGGATTTGAACTATTATTTAAGTTATTTTTAACATTGTTAAATTCAAAAATTAATCCTGGGGCTATATAAAAATTTTTGTAATTAAAGGCATAGCTGTACTTAAGACCTAAAGAATCGCTAGAAGTAGGATGAGTGTGAACAGATTTTTGTGAGTAATTTTTATAAAAGCTATGTCGGGAGAACGATAAGTTGCTCTTTATAAAATCAATTCCAACGTAGTTTCCGGATGTTTTAGATAAAGCTTTGTTTGGTTGAGTTAGCAGGGTAATCAAGAAAATTATTTTAAGAAGTTTCATATTTAAGTATCTATTTAATTAGGTTTTACGGTTAAAAATTGTAAGCTAGACCAATTTTAAAAATCTGTAATCGAGTGTTAATACTAACTTTATTTGAATTAATATCTGGGTAAATTGCGTCAGTATACCTATCGTTTAAAATTCTTTTGTGACCGGTTTTAATTTTGAAATTTTGTGCGATATATTCAGTATTTAAAAAGAATCTTGATGAGATTTTTATTTTTGCCCCAAAGCCGTAAAATGGTGAGCCAGCATTTCCATTTTTTATTGAAAAAGGGCTTTGACCATATTGGCTAGTAAAATATTCTTGATTTGAAGATGGTGGTGGCGCTCCATAGGTATCATAAAATAAATAAGATGACCACAAATTTCTATATTTCGTTAATGAATATCCTGCAAAAAAATAAGGTGCAAAATATGGGTTTACATCATAACCAAGATTTAGTTTAGCGCCCATGCGACTCTCAATATCAAGCCATCTATAGCCATAAGATTCAAATTGTTTATAGACATCGTATATGGTACCGTCTAGATCAGATTGTTTTTTAATGTTGGTTTTTTCATAGAAAATTTCTGGTGCTATAAATAATTTATTGAAGTTTAGGGCATACATATATTTTATGCCGAAGCTGTTTTTTGAATCTGTACTAAATGGTTTTTTTAAAGTTAAATTGTCACTAGTAAGCCAAACCTCACGAAATGACATATCAGTTTTAATAAAGTCGACACCAATATAATTTCCTGAGGTGAGAGATTCTGAATTAGTCGAAGAAGATTTTTTTGGAGATTTTATTGATGATTTTTCAATAAAATCTTTGCCTTGAAATTGATTTGAGTTTAAGGGTTTTGCTGAGAAGTTGTCAGATATTGCCAAAGGGGCTTGGATTTTTTTAGTGGTTAGTGTGGGAGCTACAGGATTTTTGATTGATAGTGATTTTGAGTCAATTTTCTGTGCGTAATTTTTAGTTTTTATTTTTTGATTATTTT
>RFYG01000142.1 GCA_009925685.1 Pseudomonadota bacterium | reverse complement strand
AAGTTTTTGCAAAAAACTAAACAAAATCGATAATAAAATTAAAAAATAATTTGGCAATTTTATGATAAAAAAAATTTTTATTATCGCTGGTGAATCATCTGGCGACATGCTTGGATCTAAGATGCTTCGAGAGTTTATTGAATATTCTCGATTAAACTCAGATTATGAATTTATTTTTAGTGGAGTGGGTGGTCAATTGATGCAGAAACAAAATTTTTCATCAATATTTCCCATGGAAGATTTATCCGTTATGGGAATATTTGAAATTTTACCTCATATTCCAAAATTAGTTAATAGAATTAATTTTACGGTTAAAAAAATTATCGAATTTCAACCTGATTACATTATAACAATCGACTCTCCAGATTTTTGTTTTAGGGTCATTAAAAAGCTCAAAAAATATTCATTTTTTAATCAAGTAAAAAAAATTCATTTAATTGCACCATCGGTCTGGGCATATCGTGAAAATAGGGCGCAAAAAGTCGCAAAACTATACAATCTTTTGTTAGCAATTTTACCTTTTGAACCTCCGTATTTTGAAAAATATGGTCTTAAAACTAAGTTTATTGGCCATCCAATAATCGATGATAATCCAACTTTATCGGAAATGGAATTATTAAGATCTAGTTTCTTCAAAACTTATCAAATTAACAAAGATGATAAGATAATCTTATTAACTCCCGGTAGTAGAATCGGAGAAGTTAAAAAAATCTTTCCTGAATTTATTAAAGCTATAAATATGCTCAAAAATAACATTAATAGCTTTACCGTTGTAGTTCTTGTTGTTAAAAAAACTCAAAAAATTATTGAAGAATTATCGCAAGAAATTCAAGCCCCTTTTAAAATCGTTGATTCTTCACACAAAAAATTAATTTTATCATCTGCGGATTTTGCAATCGCGAAATCAGGAACTAATTCGGTTGAAATTTCTCTTTATAAAATCCCACAAATTATTGCTTATAAAATAAATTCTTTTACGCACCAAATTATCAAAAGAATCGTTAAAATTAAATATGCCAATCTTTTAAATATAATTGCAAATCGCGAAATAATTCCGGAATTACTTCAAGATAATTGCAATCCCCAGAAAATTTATGATGAAATGTTAAAATTAATTAATAATAAAAAACTGGCGCAAATTCAAATTGAAGAATCTCAAAAATCTCTTATTTCTCTTGGGCTTGGAAAAATTGATAACCCCATGAAAATTGCCGTTACAGAAATTATTAAATTATGAAAATAATAATACTGATTATAGCAATTTATACTTATGGTCTAAATTATTCATTTGCCCAAATAATTGATACTTGCACAAAATCAGGTTCATTAATTGTAGTTGACGAATCATCTCATAAAATTGTTTTCGAAAATAATTCTGATAAGCTTATTTATCCGGCATCTCTAGTTAAATTAATGACCGCATATTTGGTTCTTGAAGCAATTCAAAACAAAAAAATATCACTTGATAAAAATATATATTTTTCACCAAGAGCCGAAGAAGTATCTAAGGTCAACAAATACAACACTTTAAATATAAAAGTTGGAGATAAAATATCGGTTGAAAACGCTCTAATTGGTTTAATTGTTAAGTCATATAATGAGAATGCTGTAGCCCTTGCAGAAGCAATTTCCATGAATGAATGGTCATTTGTTAGACTTATGAATAAAAAAGCACTCGAACTTGGGATGATTAATACATCATTCAGAAACGCATCAGGACTTCACGAAGAAGGTCAATATACAACCGCCTTAGATCTCGCAAAGCTTGCTTTAAGATTAAAAATCGATTTCCCATCTTTTTATGGCTTATTTTCTGAGAAAGAATTTTCTTACAAAAATATTTCCTCTAAATCAAATAATCGTTTCTTATATGAATATGAAGGAGCCGAAGGTATGAAAACCGGCTTTACATCAGCTTCTGGTTATAATTTAGTTGCCACAGCGAAAAGAAATGATTATAGACTTTTTTCTGTCGTAACCGGATGCGAAAATTCTCTTAAACGCTTCT
>RFYG01000141.1 GCA_009925685.1 Pseudomonadota bacterium | reverse complement strand
TTTAATTGATAAAATTAGCAACATCAAAACAAGTTTTAAATGTGCTTTTTTGCTCAATTTAAGAAGGAAGAAAGTGTATTAAATTTGGGGTACCTTGTCTTAACAAATACAAATTTAAATGGGGCATTTTTAATGTATGCAAATTTATCGAAGTCAGATTTATCGGGGGCAGATTTAAGTTAAGGCTTTAGGAAGAAAATGTCCAAAGGGCCAATATAGGGTAAATAATTAAATCTCACAAAGATTTTTCAATTTTTTAAAAACAATTGGATAAAATTATTTCAGCAATTTTTGTAATCTCCGAGAAAAATCTTTAGCATCTTTGATTGGCTCATCCTCAATGATGCAGGCCAAGTCAAACAAAGTTTGAATTGAATCTTTAGCATCATTTTTTGAATCTTCATTTTGATAATTTTTATTTAACTTTTTGATGATTTTATTATTAGGATTGATTTCAAAAATTTTAGCCGATGCTGAGTTTAATTGTTTTTGCTCAAGCAAATAACGCTCTAAACGAATATCCATCGCCCGCGAATCAATCGCCAAGCACACGGGCGAATCAGTTAATTTTTTAGAAATTCGTGCTTCTTGGATTTTATCGCCCAAAATATTTTTAATAAAATCAAGTAAACCGCTATATTGTGAAGTGGTAATATCTTTTGATTCGCCATCTTTTTTTATTTCATTTTCATCTTCTTCGCTTTTTTCTTCAGATTTTTTATCAATATTTTCTAAATCAACATCATGACGATTAATTGATTGCAACTCTTTGTCTTTGTAAGGCAAAGCCACGGTTACCCAAAATTCATCAACGGCATCGGTTAAATATAAAACCTCCACATCTTTTTGTAAAAAAATTTCAAGTTGCGGTGAAGATTTTATTTTTTCAACGGTCTCGCCCGTTAAAAAAATTTTTTCACGAAATTCTGAAGATTCGCACAAACCTTCTTTTAAAACCGCGCCAAAATTATTCCAAAATTCTAAATATTTTTCTTCATTATCATTAGCTTTTTTCTTGAGTTCTGACAATACTTTGTTGACAACATTTTTGCGAATTTTATCGATAACTACACTATGCTGAAGAGATTCGCGACTAATATTTAAAGGCAAATCATCAGAATCAATTAAACCCCTTAAAAACCTCATGCACGCCGGAACCAGATTTAATTCTTCGCTAATAAAAACTTTTTTTACAAATAGTTTGACTGAAGTTTTGCGATCGGGATGAAATAAATCGAAAGGTTTAGAGCTTGGAATAAATAATAAATTTGTATAACTTACCGCACCTTCAACCTGATTATGAATTGTCATGAATGGTTGATTTGGAAGGTGCGAAATGTGTTTGTAAAAATTTTGATATTGCTCATCGGTAATTTGATCTTTGGGTTTTTTCCACAAAGCTGATGCCGAATTTAAGGTCTCAATTTTGGCTCCTGCTTCAATATTTTCGGGGACAAAATCAATTGGAAAGTTTATATGATCAGAGTAGGTTTGAACAACATGTTTAATATGAAAACGATCAAGAAATTCTTTGGGCTCTGATTTTAGGTGCAAAATAATTTTGGTACCGTGATTTGAAATGTAATTAGGATTTTGTTCATCAATTTCGACAAGTGTAAACTGCGAAGAGCCTTCAGATTGCCATAGCCAAACTTTGTTATCATCGTATTTTCTTGAAATTACTTCAACTGATTTTGCAATCATAAATGCCGAATAAAACCCTACACCAAATTGACCAATAAGCTGAATGTCTTTTTGTTTATCGCCAGTTAGGGATTTAACAAAATTTTCAGTTCCAGATTTGGCAATTGTTCCAAGATTTTGCATTAAATCGTCATGATTCATGCCAATTCCATTGTCGCTAATTATTAGCATTTTTTTATCCTTATTGGTAGCGATAATAATTTTTAATTCACCAGAAAATATTTCGTTTTTTAATCCGATTAAAGGCATTATCGAACTACCCAAACCAGCAATAATCGCCTGCTTAACTGCTTCATTAGAAGTTAA
>RFYG01000015.1 GCA_009925685.1 Pseudomonadota bacterium | reverse complement strand
CATCTGCCCAATTGCCATGGAGGAAGGTCTTCGCTTCGCTATTCGTGAAGGCGGAAGAACAGTTGGTGCCGGCGTCGTAAGTAAAGTGTTGAAGTAAATAAACAAGCTCCGTTGTCCACAGCGGAGCACAAGGTTTCTGGCAATGAAAAAAATTTCAATTATTTTATTATTATTTTTTATAACTTCCTGCACTTCAATGTATGGAACGTCAGTTTCAGATAAAAAGGATGGATGGTTTAATGGTGCAAGAAAAGGAGATTTTGTTGTATTGTTAAACCCATTCTCATTCTTAAATCCATTTTTGGATCGCGGTTTTTATTATTGTAAATCTAATGATGAAGACAATACTCCACTGGCAAATCCAATTTGCTACAAAGTTAAATATTCATCATATATCGATCAAAAATCATCGTATGATAGAGATAAAGATTATGAAAAAAAATCTGAAATTAGATTAAAGGATAAAAATAATTAAAATAATTTTAGGAGCGTAGCTCAACTGGTAGAGTAGCGGTCTCCAAAACCGTTGGTTGGGGGTTCGATTCCTCTCGCTCCTGCCATATTCTTAAATCTAAATTTAATTAATTTGTGATAAATTTTTTCAAAGATGTAGTTGAAGAGTCAAAAAAACTTAATTTCCCGCAATGGAAAGAAACCTACATTACTTCCGTTACTATTCTGATAACAATAATAATTTTTTCTCTAACTATTTTGTTAGCAGATTTTTTAATATCAAAAATAATTCGTCTAATATTTGGTTTATAATATGGAACAAAATAACAATAATTTTAAATGGTACATTCTTAATGTAATGGCTGGACAAGAAAATAAAATTGCTTCCGAGATAAAAAATATTATTATTAGAGGTTTAGTGGGTAAAAATATTTCTGAAGTAATTATCCCAACTAAACCATCAATTAAAATTAAAAAAGGTCAAAAAGTTCAAGAGATGCAGAAACTCTTTCCGGGTTATGTTTTTATGTGCGCTAATCTCACAAATGAAACATACGGAATAATAAATTCAATTCCAAAAGTTATGGGTTTTTTAGGTGGCAAAAACAATCCCAAACCTGTCTCTGATAACAAAATGCTTGAAATTTTAAAGCTAACCTCTGAACAAGAATCAGATAGTAAAAATGTGTATTTCGAAATTGGAGAAACCGTAAATATTAACGAAGGTCCTTTTGAATCTTTTAGTGGAGTTGTTGAAGATTTTGATTCTGAGAAACAAAAACTTAAGATATCGGTACTAATTTTTGGAAGGTCTACATCGGTAGAATTAAATATTAATCAAGTTGAAAAAATTTCATAAGAATTTTTAAAACCATAAAAACAAAAATTACTTGTTGCATATAATTATTTTGAAAATTAGAATGCACAATCCCTTAAAAAAAACGTGGTAGAATTCATTCGCAAAACAAACTTTATTATCTTAGGTGTCTAACCATATTTAATAGATTTTGTTTAAACCACATCTTATAAAAATATGTCTAAAAATAAAGAAATCCTTGGTATAATTAAACTCCAAGTGCCACTTGGTAAAGCCAATCCAGCGCCTCCAATCGGACCAGCGTTAGGGCAAAAAGGGCTTAATATAATGGAATTTTGTAAACAATTTAATGCACTAAAATTAGATTTCGACCAAGGAACTCCGATTCCGGTTACCATTACCGCCTTTAAAGATAAAACCTTTACATTTTCAGTAAAAAACCCACCAGTATCATTTTTGATTCAACAAGAAATTAAACTTGCAAAGGGATCTTCAAACCCAGGAAAGGATTCTGCTGGAAAGATTACCAAACAGCAAATCATAAACGTAGCTAAAAAGAAAATGGTTGATATGAACGCCACTAGTATTGAAGCGTGTGCATCTATGGTTGCTGGTTCAGCATTGTCAATGGGTTTAGAAGTAATTGAATAATTTAGAAAAATGGTAAACAATAAATACAAAAAGCAAAAGCAAGTCCAAGATAAACTTACTTCAAACAGTCTTGAAGACGCAATCAAAAAAATAAAAGAACTTTCAGCTTTAAAGAAAAGAAAGTTTGTTGAATCCGTAGATATTGCAGTAAATCTTGGTATTGATCCAAAGCAATCGGATCAATCTGTAAAAGGCTCTATTTTACTACCAAATGGATCTGGTAAAAAAATTAAAGTAATCGTTTTTACGGGAAACGAAGATTTGCAAAAAATCGCCAATGATTCTGGTGCTCTTATGTCTGGGCTCGATGACTTAATTGCAAAAATCGAGGGAGGTTTCCTAGATTTTGATTGCTGTATTGCAACTCCGGATGTAATGCAAAAAATAAGCAAAGTTGCAAAAAAACTTGGACCAAGAGGTTTGATGCCAAGCCCAAAAAATGGAACTGTAACTAACGACATTAAAAAAGCTGTATCAGATGCTATAAAAGGAAAGGCGGGTTTCAAGAATGACAAAGGTGGAACAGTCCATTGTCTAATTGGAAAAGTGAATTTTGAAACAGAACATTTGTTGCAAAATGCTCAAGCTGTAATAAAGGCAATAAAAGATGCCAAACCAGAAAATGCCAAAGGAAAATATATAAAAGCATTTTATCTGAACTCAACAATGGGCCCTTCTATTGAAGTTTCTGTTGAATCGGTTTAATTAAATTTTTTTCATAATGAATAGGAATCAAAAATCTAATTTAGTTTCGTCATTAAAAAGCAATCTTATAGGAAGCGCCTTTGTCGCAGTAATTCACTATAGGGGAATGACTGATAAACAATTATACGAACTACGTGTTGCCCTCAAATCAAAGGGATGCAACATCAAAATTTCTAAAAATACACTTATAAAAGTAGCAATAAAAGGAACCCAATTAGAGCCTTTAAATAGTTACTTAGTTGGTCCATCGGCGATACTTTATTCGCAAGATCCAGTTATTTTAGCCAAAATAATATCCGAAACTGCAAAACAGGTTCAAGTGGTTAAAATTATAGCTGGATTTTTCAATAACTCATTGATGTCTGAAGCTACAATAAAAGAAATGGCAAAACTTGGATCTCTTGATGAGGTTCGGGCCTCATTTATTGGAATACTTAATGGTGCCCAATCCAAATTTATAAGAGTTCTAAATGCTCCAAAAGATGGTTTGGCAACTTTAAAAACTCAATAACATAAAATTTATCAACTCTTAAAATACTAAAAATATGTCAGTAAATCTCGATCAAATTGCAGAAACATTATCAACCCTTACGGTTCTAGAATTAGCAGATTTAAGTAAGAAACTTGAAGAAAAATGGGGTGTATCAGCAGCTTCCTTTGCTGTTGCTGCTCCAGCTGGAGCTTCGGCACCAGTTGCTGAGGTTAAAGATAAGTTCGAAGTAGTCTTAACAGCTTCTGGAGACAATAAAATAAATGTAATAAAAGAAGTTAGGGCTATAACTGGTCTAGGTTTAAAAGAAGCTAAGGATTTGGTTGAGGGTGCCCCAAAAACTTTAAAATCAGACGTAGCAAAGGCTGAGGCAGAAGAGATTAAGAAAAAACTTGAAGCTGCTGGCGCTAAAGTTGAGCTCAAATAAATTTCAAAATTTTATACTAAGTCAATCATTTGGATTGACTTAGTTCTGTTTTTGAAATTAATCAAAAACTACTACCGCAAATTCCAATTATTTTAGAAACTCCGAATAAAAATCTGTTATGGTTCAATCAAGAAATTTCGATCAGTCCCTTCTAAGAAAAAGTTTTAGTAACAACAACGAAAGAGAGACTATACCGCATCTAATTTCTCTTCAAAAGGAATCATATGAAAAATTTCTTCAATCGGATATAGAGCCAAGTCAAAGAAAAAATATTGGCATTCAGTCAGTTTTTAATTCATTCTTTCCAATAACTGATTCTGCCGGAAAGGTCTCTGTTGAATTTATAAGCTATACTCTTAAAGAGCCAAGATATGAATCGAGCGAGTGTCTCTCAGCCGGTAAAACATATTCATCCGCCTTAAGTGCTCATCTAAGACTCATTTTATGGCACCAAGAAGAGGGAAGCGATGTTAAAGAAATTCGTTCGATAAAAGAACAAGAAGTCTACCTTTGCGAAGTACCTTTAATGACAGATAGTGGTAGCTTTATTTTTAATGGTGCCGAGAGGGTTATTGTTTCGCAAATGAGAAGAGCTCCGGGTGTATTTTTTGACAGTGAGAATGCTAAAATTTCTGGTTCTAAATCATATACTGCAAAAATAATCCCGCACATTGGATCATGGTTAGATTTTGAATATGACAGCAAAGATATACTTCATTTCAGAATTGATAAGAAAAGAAAAATTCCGGCTACTACACTATTAAGAGCAATAGGTTTGTCATCAGAAAATATCATACAAAATTTCTACGGTTCTTTTGAAGCCTCTATAGATAAAAAGGGTTGGTCATTAAAATTTGATCAGAATTTATTTAATAGTAAAAAAATTCCCCATGACTTGATTTGCGCTAAATCCGGTGAAGTGGTTGTTAAGGAAGGTACTAAAATAAATCGCAAGCTAATTGATAAACTTATAGAGGATAAATTTGAAAATTATTTGTTAACAGATGAGGCCCTTCTTGGCTTTGTTTATGCCCAAGACTTAATAGAAAATGAAACTGGTGAGTTATTGCTCGAGGCCGGATCAATTGTTACGGCAGAAAGTTTGCAAATTCTTGAAAAGCTAAATTTTAAAAAAGTTGCAATTGTTAATCCAAGTAAATCTGATATTGGCCCTTATGTTTATAACACTTTATTAGTTGACAAAAATACAAGCCAAAAAGACGCGCTTTATGATATTTATAAAGCTGTTCGTCTTGGCGAGGCCCCTTCATCTGCTGAGATTGCAAAAAACTATTTCGATAACCTCTTTTTTAACGATACAAGATATAATTTATCTGATGTTGGTCGGATGAAAATGAATCACCGACTTGGATTGGATATTTCAACTAAAATATTGTTTTTAACTAACAGCGATGTCGAAAAAACTATTAAAATCTTAAGTCAAATCAAGCATAATGACCTTAAAACAGACGACATTGATAATCTTGCTAATAGAAGAGTTAGAGCTGTTGGTGAGTTAGTTGAAAACCAAATGCGCATCGGTATGACTCGCGTTGAAAAATCAATTATTGAAAAAATAAATTCTGTAGAAGTTGATACCCTAATGCCTCAGGCGATTATAAATTCAAAACCGCTAATCACAGCCGTAAAAGACTTTTTTGCCACTTCTCAACTTTCTCAGTTCATGGATCAAACAAACCCTCTGTCTGACATTACTCATAAGAGAAGGTTATCAGCATTGGGTCCAGGAGGATTAACCAGAGAGCGCGCTGGTTTTGAGGTGCGTGACGTCCACCCAACGCATTATGGAAGAATATGTCCAATTGAAACACCAGAAGGTCAAAATATTGGTTTAATAAATAGCCTTGCCACCTATGCTAGAGTAAACGACTTTGGATTTATTGAAACTCCTTATCGCAAAGTAGTTAATGGAAAGGTAACGAGTGAAGTTCAATACTTGTCAGCTATGGGTGAGGTAAATTTTGCTATTGCACAATCAAATATTGATATTGATGAAAAGGGTAAAATAAAATCTGATTTAGTTAGCTGTAGAAAGAACGGTGAATTTATAATGCTAACACCTGATAAAATTGATTTTATGGATGTTTCAACTAAGCAAATTGTTTCAGTTGCTACAACACTTATACCATTTCTTGAAAATGACGATGCCAATCGTGCTTTGATGGGTTCAAACATGCAAAGACAGGCCGTTCCATTGCTTAGACCCGATGCTCCTTTGGTCGGAACTGGAATGGAGTCCGTTATAGCCACTGATTCTGGAGCTACTGTTAGAGCTAAACATGATGGTATTGTTAAATTTGTTGACTCATCAAGGATCGTTATTGAATACACCGATGATGACGGCATTAACAAAATAGATATTTGTAACCTTAAAAAATACGTAAGAACAAACCAAGATACCTGTATTAATCAGCGTCCAACCATAGAGATTGGTCAGCATGTAAAAGCTGGTCAAATTATAAGCGACGGTCATAGCATTGCGAATGGCGAAATCGCTTTGGGTAAAAATGTTAGGGTGGCATTCATGCCTTGGAATGGTTACAATTTTGAAGACTCAATTATTATTTCAGAAAAATTGTTAGCCGATGATACTTTCACCTCGATTCATATTGAGGAGCTTGAGGTTGTTGCAAGGGATACACGTCTTGGGCCTGAAGAGATTACTCGAGATATTCCGAATGTAAGTGAAGAAGTACTCGCTAAGCTTGATGAAGAAGGAATTATTCATATTGGCGCCGAAGTAAAGGCGGGCGATATCTTGGTTGGAAAAACAACTCCGAAGAGCGAATCACCAATGACTCCAGAAGAAAAGCTTCTTAAAGTTATATTTGGAGAAAAAGCGGCAGATGTTAAAGATTCATCGCTTTATGTTCCAACCGGAGTAAATGGAACGATCGTTGATGTTAGAGTATTCTTGAGAAAGGGTATCGAAAAAGATGAAAGGTCAATCTACATTGAAATGCAACAAATTGAAGAACTTTCAAAGGCAAAAAATCTTCGCATACATTTCTTAGAAAACTCAATTAAGGACTCTCTAATTAATCTCTTTGCCGATCATAAAATTACCAATACGATTGAAAAAATTAAATCTGGATCCAAGCTCGATAAAGATACACTAAGCGTCCTTTCAAAATCACAATTATTTAAAATTGTGGTTTCTGACTCTTCAATTATGGATAAAGCTGAAAAAATAATTAAACTTAACACTAAGAAAATTTCTGAAATCGAAAAGGAATTTAACGACAAGGTTTCAAGAATTAAAGCCGGAGAGGAGTTGGGGCAAGGTATTTTAAAAATTGTAAAAATATATATTGCCACAAAATATCGTCTTCAACCGGGCGACAAAATGGCCGGACGCCATGGAAACAAAGGTGTTGTTTCAAAAATTGCACCGATTGAAGATATGCCTTATTCTGAAGATGGTGAGCCGGTTGATATTGTTCTAAATCCCCTTGGCGTTCCATCGCGGATGAATGTGGGTCAAATACTTGAAACTCACTTGGGCTTTGCATCAAAAGAGTTGGGTAAAAAAATTGGCAAGATGCTTGATGACATATCTTATCAAAAGGCAGAATATATTAAAAAACTTCGTAGCTTCTTGTTAGAAATATATTCATCTGAAATTGAAGCCAAAAATATTAATTCAATGTCAGATAATGAATTGATAGAGTTTTCACGACATCTAAAAAATGGCGTTCCTTTCGCTACCGGAATATTTGAAGGTGCTAAAGAAGGATATATAACAAAATTGCTTGAAATCGCTGGAGTTGATAGCTCTGGACAAATTCAATTATTTGATGGCAAAACCGGCGAAAAATTTGATCGCAAAGTTACGGTTGGATATATTTACATGTTAAAATTGCATCACCTCGTAGATGACAAAATTCATGCTCGTTCAATTGGTCCATATAGCTTAATAACTCAACAACCACTTGGGGGAAAATCTCATTTTGGGGGTCAAAGATTTGGTGAAATGGAATGTTGGGCTCTTCAAGCTTATGGCGCGGCATATACGCTACAAGAAATGCTTACAGTTAAGTCTGATGACGTAGTTGGTAGAATCAAAATTTATGAGTCAATAATCCAAGGTAATCAAAACTTTAATTGTAGCATCCCTGAATCATTCAATGTTATGATTAAAGAAGTTAGATCTCTAGGCTTAAATATTGAGCTTATTGAAGAATAGGGCATAGCGATTATAATTTATATCTATAATCTCGAGTAAAAAACATTAAAAATCACTTAAAACTAAATATATTAGAAAATGACACTAGCGGGAACATCTTCACACGGTTTATTAAGTATTTCAAATAATAATTCAGTTGATTTACTTGATTTTAATGCGATCAAAATATCAATTGCCGATCCAGATAAAATAAGGTCTTGGTCATTTGGAGAGGTATCTAAACCAGAAACAATTAATTATCGAACTTTTAAACCCGAAAGAGACGGATTGTTTTGTGCAAGAATATTTGGTCCAATCAAAGATTACGAGTGTTTGTGTGGGAAGTATAAAAGAATAAAGTATAAGGGAATTGTTTGCGAGAAATGTGGAGTTGAAGTTACGTCTTCAAAAGTGCGTCGCGAAAGGATGGGACACATAGAGCTTGCTTCCCCTATTGCTCACATTTGGTTCCTAAAATCATTGCCATCAAGAATTAGCACTATTTTGGGCGTCACTCTCAAATCAATCGAAAAGGTTATATATTTTGAGGCCTATATCATAACTGATAGCTTAATGACACCTTTACAAGATGGTGAAATTATAACCGAAGAAGAATATGAAAAACTCCAGCAGGAGCACGGATACGGTAGTTTTGTTGCTGAAATGGGCGCCGAGGCAGTGCAAAAAGTTTTACAAAAATTAGATCTTAAAAAAATTCAGAAAGACCTTAGAGAAGAGCTTGTAAACATTAGCTCTGAAATGAAAAAAGAAAAAGCCATTAAGAGATTAAAATTAGTTGAGCAATTCCTTGATTCTTCGGATAATAAGCCTGAACACATGATTATGCAGGTCCTTCCGGTTATCCCACCTGATATCAGACCTTTGGTAATGCTTGACGGAGGAAGATTTGCAACATCTGATTTAAATGAGCTTTATCGTCGCGTTATAAATCGTAATAATCGTTTAAAAAGATTATTGGAATTGGGCGCGCCTGATATCATTATTAAAAATGAAAAAAGAATGCTTCAAGAATCTGTTGATGCATTGCTTGATAATGGTCGTTCTGGAGCGGTAGTTAAAAATTCAAATAAAAAACCTTTTAAGTCTTTAAGTGATATGCTTAAAGGTAAGCAAGGTAGATTTCGCCAAAACCTTCTTGGTAAGAGAGTTGATTATTCAGGTCGAAGTGTAATTGTGGTCGGTCCAGAGCTAAAACTCCATCAATGTGGATTGCCCAAGAAAATGGCTCTCGAATTGTTTAAGCCATTCATATATTCCAAGCTTGAATTATATGGAAAGTCGCCATCAATTAAAGTCTCCAAAAAAATGGTTGAATCCGAGAGATCTGAAGTATGGGACATACTAGATGAGGTTATTAAGGAGCATCCAGTATTTTTAAACCGCGCCCCAACTCTCCACCGCCTTGGTATACAAGCTTTTGAGCCGGTCTTGACTGAAGGAAAAGCTATTCAACTCCACCCCCTTGTATGTTCGGCTTTTAATGCTGACTTCGACGGAGATCAAATGGCCGTTCACGTCCCATTGTCAATTGAGGCTCAAGTTGAGGCAAGGGCGTTAATGATGTCAACTAACAATATTTTGAGCCCCGCAAACGGTAAGCCAATTATCGTGCCTTCACAAGATATAATTCTTGGACTATATTACATAACCATGATTAATAAGGATTTTGCTACGCAAAAAGCTTATCCTATTGCTGATGATTTTGAATTGACTCATGCGCTTAATAGCAATGTGATTTCAATCCATGATAAGATTTTATATCGCTACACAATCCCAAATTCCGATGGAGAAAGGGTTAAAGTTAGAGTTGAAACAACCCCCGGAAGAGTATCTCTTTATAATTCTCTCCCAAACGTAATGAAAGGGAGTTTTGAAGTTGCTAATCAAGTCATGACCAAAAAAGCAGTAACGAATTTAATCGATACAGTTTATCGAAATTGTGGTCAAAAAGAAACCGTCATGTTTTGCGATAGAATAATGGCGCTAGGTTTCAAAAATGCTTGCTACGCTGGTATTTCAATTGGTAAAGACGATATGATTATTCCGAAACAAAAACAAATTCATATCCAAGATTCATTTGAAAAAGTAAAAAAATTAGAAAAGCAATATCGCGACGGACTTATAACTCCAGGTGAGAGATATAATAAGGTAGTTGATGAGTGGACAAGTTGTACTAGTAAAATCTCTAAAGAGATGATGATAAATATTTCAGCGTTTGAAAAAGCTTCTAACGCCAATTCAATTTTTATGATGGCGGATTCGGGTGCCAGAGGCTCAGAGAATCAGATTAAACAAGTTGCTGGAATGCGTGGTTTAATGGCTAAACCATCTGGCGAGATTATTGAAACTCCAATTACATCAAATTTCAAAGAAGGACTGAATGTAATGGAATATTTTATCTCGGCTCACGGTGCTAGAAAAGGTTTGGCGGATACAGCCCTCAAAACTGCAAACTCAGGTTATTTGACTCGACGATTGGTCGATGTTGCCCAAGATTGTATCGTAGTTGAAGATGATTGCGGAACGCACAATGGCTTAATTATTGAGCCAGTTGTTGATGATGGAAGGGTTATTGTCTCGCTTGCTGAAAATGCTCTTGGAAGAGTTCCAATTGAGCCGGTGCTCGCTCCAAATGGAACTATAATCGTCAATGCTGGCCAAATGATAGATGAATCTTTGGCAGATGAAATTGAAAAAGCTGGTATCAAGTCTCTTAAGGTTCGTTCCGTTTTGACATGTGAAAGTAAAGATGGCGTCTGTGTTAAATGCTATGGACGCGACCTTGCAACTGGTAATATTGTCAGTATTGGTGAAGCAGTTGGTGTTATCGCGGCTCAATCTATTGGTGAACCGGGTACACAGCTTACAATGAGAACTTTCCACATTGGTGGTGCGGCTCAAAGAGGGGCAGAGCAATCTTCTATATCATCAATTGCAGATGGGAAAGTTAAGTTTAATGAAAAATCAATTATTATAAATCGTGATGAAAAAATAATCGTCATAGCTAGAAACTCTGAAATTGTTCTTGCCGATAACTCTGGAAAAGAAATTCATCGTTATAAACTCCCATATGGAGATTGCCGAGGTCGATGGGGTAATCAAATATAATGATCTATCCGAAAACGTTTCATTGCGCGAAAAAATTGAAGAATCTACTGGGGTTTCTACCAAAATTGTTATGGATTGGAAGCAATATTCAAAACAAGATTTAAAACCTCGTTTGTCAATCGAAGATGGCAAGGACGTTCTTAAAGAATACGCCTTATCTATTGGAACAATCATCGGCGCTTCAAATGGCGACGATATTAAAGCTGGCGATGTAATTGCTAGAATTCCAAAAGAATCATCAAAAACACGCGATATCACCGGAGGTCTTCCTAGAGTTGCTGAATTATTCGAGGCTCGTAAGCCTAAGAATGTTGCGGTAATGAGTGAAATCGATGGTAAAATTGAGTTTGGTAAAGATTATAAAACCAAAAGAAGAGTCATTGTTAAGCCTGAAGATGCTACTAAAGAGCCTATTGAATATAGTATATCGAAAACTAAACATTTGTTTGTAGGCGAGGGCGATTCAGTGAAGAGAGGAGATGTTTTGGTTGATGGAAATTTAGTTCCACATGACATCCTTAAAATTCAAGGAATGCAAGCATTTACATCATATATGGTTAACGAGGTTCAAAAAGTTTATCGTATGCAAGGAGTTAAAATTGACGACAAGCATATCGAAGTAATTTTATCTATGATGTTAAAAAGAGTCGAAATTACAAACACTGGGGACACAACACTTCTTGTAGGAGAATATGTCGATCGAGATGTTTTTGAATCTATTAATCGTAAAATGATAGATAGCAAGATGAAGCCTGCCGAATGTTCGCCAGTACTTCTTGGAATTACCAAAGCTTCATTGCAAACTAAGTCATTTATATCGGCGGCCTCCTTCCAAGAAACTACTCGTGTCCTAACTGATTCAGCTGTTCAAGGTCGAATAGATCATTTGAAAGGGCTAAAAGAAAATATCATTGTCGGTCGATTAATTCCAGCTGGAACTGGTCTTATGGCCAACAAGTTCCGCAAAGAAGCCCAATTAATTAAATAGCATATTTCGACTAATCTAGTTCATTTTAAAATGAGTTAAGATTAGTCGAAACCAATTTATTTTAATTCTCTCTAAGTCTTTATTCTAAAATAATCACACAAAACACAAAATTTAATTGAAATTATTGTACCTCATTAACTCAATAATCTAAAAACAAAAATAATGCATAAACAAATTGAATTTATGCCAAAATTATCAAGATAAAATCTTGTCAATTTTCAAAGCTAATATAAATTTATTGAGTTAATTTTATAGTTTTGATTAATATATTCGAAAATTCATGCCACAATTCGAACTGTCTCCCAAAAAGCTCTTCAGGCCTTTTAGCAATGATTTATCTAATCCAAATATCAAATATTTTCTAAAAAAAATTCTTAGCGAAGAAAAGAATTTTTATTCAACCACCATAATTTATGGTATAGCTATTGCGATTCTGAGTTTGGCATTACCAATTTCGGTTCAACTTTTGATAAACTCAGTGGCTTTTACCGCCATGTTTCAGCCCATTTTAATTTTGGGTTGCGTTTTATTGTTACTCCTCACTTTTTCATCAATTCTAAATGCTTTACAAATCTATGTTGCCGAAATTTTTCAGCGCAGATTTTTCGCGCGCATGACCGCCGATATTACTCTTTCAGTGATCAATGCTAAACATGAGAATTTTGAGCAAGCTAACCAAACTGAATTTATAAATCGGTTTTTTGATGTAATTAATATTCAAAAAACTATGCCAAAAGTTTTAATAAAAACTTTTACCCTTATCTTGCAGACCTTTGCTGGTCTTATCTTGGTAGCATTTTACCATCCATTATTATTAGTTTTTTCACTAATTATAATTGTTAATATTTTGATAATTTGGTTGGTATTTTCAAAAAACGGTTTTATTACCAAATTTTACGCGAGCCGACGAAAATACGATATGGCTTCGTGGCTTGAAGATATTGCTCGAAATAATATTTTATTTAAATCAGAAATTGGTCAAAAATATGCAGTTTTCAAAACCGATTTCTTGACAGAACAATATTTTTTTGAAAGAAAAAAACACTTTAAGTATGTTTTTTTACAAATATGCCTAATGCTTACTCTCTACACTATCGCTAGCGCAAGCCTATTAATCATCGGCGGATATTTAGTGATTAAGGGTCAATTATCAATCGGTCAATTGGTTGCTTCTGAATTAGTATTATCAACCACCCTATATGGAATTTCTGAGCTTGGCAGAGATTTTGAAATCTTTTATGACCTGGCCAGCTCTGCTGAAAAATTATCGCAATTTTATAATATTGACCAAGAAGATTCTGCGCGCGAGAAAATCGACAATCATAAAATCCGCATTAAATTCAATAATGTGGTCGATAATTATTTTGGCCGTGATTTTAATTTTAATTTCAATCTTGAGTCTCAAAAAAACTATTTAATTTCAACCACTAACTTGACCTACCAAAAAATCTTGTTAGAGCTTATTTATGGACTCAGAAAACCAATTCGCGGTAGTTTACAATTTAATGATATTGATATTGAAAATATTGATTTAGCTAATTTGCGATCTCATATTGCCATTATTGATAACTCAAGCTTTATCGAGGGGACAATCGTTGAATATTTAACCTTCAACGATAAAAATATTAATAAAAAATTCTTAAATGAAATTTTATTTATCACCGGTCTAGATAAGGTTGTTGCGCGATTTAAAGATGGCTTAAATCAAAAAATTAATCCAAGTGGTTTCCCGCTTTCTGAATCGGAAAAAATTTTGTTAAAAATCGCCCGCGGTCTTTTACAGCACCCGAAAATTATTATTATCACCGAAGTTCTTGATATGCTTGGCCTTGCGTCGCGTCGTGAGATTTTGAAATTTTTAACTAAAAATCATGAAGCGATGGTTTTGTATTTTTCAGATCGACGCGATGATATGCTCGATTTTAATGAATATTTATTTATCGATGAAAACAAAATTCATCACTTTAAATCAATTTCTGAATTAGATAAATTTGAACAAAAAAATGGCTAGAAACTCATTCCACGCCCTCAATTCAATCAAAATTCCGCGTCCACTTAGAGTCTTAAAAAAAATTATTATTGGGGGCTTATTATTATTGGTTTTAATTTTAAGCTTAACCCCATGGCGCCAGACTAGCAAAGGTTTTGGAACGGTTATTGCGCTTGATCCCAATAATCGCGCTCAAAATATTCACGCCACGGTTAATGGGCGTGTTAATCAATGGTTTGTTAAAGATGGCTCAAGGGTCAAAGCCGGCGACAAAATTGTTGAAATTATCGATAATGATCCACAAATACTTGATCGACTTCGTGCCGAAAAATCAGCTAAGGAGCGAAAATTTACCGTAGTGAAAATGGCCTCCGAAACTTCGAAAATCAACTTTGAAAGGCAATCCGAGTTATTTGAAAAAGGTTTATCTTCGCGTAAAAATTTAGAAGATGCTAAAATCGAATATAAAAAATTATTATCGGCGACCGAAAGTGCTTCGGCCGAAGTTGCTGAATCTTCCATCAAGCTTTCGCGACAAGAAAGTCAACTTATTGTTGCCCCTCGCGATGGAATAATTCTAAAGGTTTTGGCCTCAGATAATTCAACCACGGTGAAAATCGGCGATAAAATTGCGTCCTTCGCCCCAACTTTACAAGATCCGGCGGTTGAGATTTATGTTAGTGGCAATGATGTGCCTTTGATTTATCAAGGGCGCAAGGTGCGTATTCAATTTGAAGGTTGGCCAGCAATTCAATTTAGCGGTTGGCCAGAAATCGCCATCGGTACTTTTGGGGCGATTGTGGTTTCGGTGGACCCCGCGGTTTCTGAAAATGGTAAATTTCGGGTTATAGCCACCAAAGACCCAAGCGAGCAATGGCCCGACCTACGCTTTCTAAATCACGGTGCCAAAGTTTATGGTTGGGTACTTCTTGATAAGGTGCGTTTGGGTTATGAATTATGGCGCCAAATTAACGGCTTTCCACCCGATTTTAACGATAAAATTAAACCCCAAGAAATTCAAAAAAATGACCAATAAATTAAATTTTTTAACATTTTTAAAGTTAATAAATTTACTTTTTTTTGCGCTATTTTTGATTTTTCAAAATCACGCCAAAGCCTCAAAATCTAGCGATCAAATCCATCAAAATATTGAAGAACCTCAAACCCTTAAATTATCGCAAATACTTGAATCAACCCATAAAAATTATCCGCAAATTTTAAATTTTTATGAAAAAGTTGCCGTTAAAGAAGGAAAGATTTTAGAGAGTAAGGGTTTTTTTGACGTCAAAATCAAAAACCAATACCAAGATAAAACTCGCGGTTTTTATGATGGCAAAATCAATGATATTTCCATCGAAAAACAAAATGGTTTTTTGGGTTCAAAAATTTATGGCGGTTACCGCAAATCATTTGGCAATTTCGCCGATTATGACGGCAATAATTTTACCAATGATGGCGGTGAATATCGTGTTGGCGCAAGCGTTTCGCTTCTTCGTAACCGCGCCATTGACGAAGGGAGGCTCGATCTAATTACTTCGAAACTTGAGCTTAAAGAAAGCCAAGCCCAACTCGAAAAAGTTAAAAACGAAATCGCCCGCGATGCTACAAAATCTTACTGGAATTGGGTCGTTGCCGGTTATATTTATCAAACTTATAACGAGCTTTACGAACTGGCAAAAAAGCGCGATGAACAACTTAAAATTCGCCATCAAAAAGGTGATATTGCGCAAATAATTTTGACCGAAAATCATCGTAATGTTTTGAATCGCCAAAGTCTTGCGCAAGAAGCCAAAAATAACTTCGAAAATAGCGCAATTGCGTTGTCGATGTACTATCGCGATACCAATTCTATCATGATGATAGCTGAATTAAATCAACTTCCCAAAATCGATTTTGGTTATAATTTTGAAACTAATTATGACGTAAAAAAAGATATTGAATTTGCGATAGAAAATCGCCCCGAACTTCGTATTTTGCGGGTCCAAATCGAGCAAGAAAATTCTAATTTATTACAGGCGAAAAATTTTTATCAACCTAAGTTGGATTTACAGTTTGAAGCCTCAAAAGATTTAGGAGATGGCCCAAAAACTAGATCTCAAGCCAATAATCAAGTTAAATTAGATTTTGAATTTCCGCTCCAGCAAAATGTTGCCAAGGGTAAAATTGCCAGCGCCTCTTCGAAAATCAAAGCCATCCAATATGAAGAAATTTTTTATCGCGATAAAATCAAAAATGAAATTTCTCAACTCGGCAATTCAATTCAAAATATTTTACAAATTTATAAAAATTATTTAGAAGAACTCAAGCTTTCTCAAATTTTAGAAAAAGCTGAGAAAGAGCGTTTTGCGCATGGTCATAGTGATTTCTTTTTAATTAATCTTCGTGAACAAGAAGTCGCTTCGGCTAAAATTAACAAGTTTATCGCTTTCCTAAAATATCAAAATTTTATCGCCGATTATCAAATGGCGATTTTTCGCAATCATCATTAAAATTGTCGATAAATTTTAAAAATGTCGGCTTGTGTTATTGAAAGATTTTTTATAAAATTTCGACCCTTAAATTTTTCAAATAATACTTGCGAATAGCCGAGGTCTTTGCTCTTAAAGCAAAGATTAAGATCAGGAGCTTTTATAAAAAAAGCGACGCAATCCCAGAGGCGAAAATCCAGTGTTGAAAATCGTCTTCGAAAAAATTACGAAGTAATTTTAAGAAAAGCGATTTGAGCTAGTGAGACAACTTTACAAATTATGGACGAATGGCCGAGCGGTTGAAGGCGCACGCCTGGAAAGTGTGTATAGGGTCAAAAGCTCTATCGAGAGTTCGAATCTCTCTTCGTCCGCCAACAAAATCGGTCGTAAATTTTGTCTCATTTTCGAACTTTTTGGTCTCCGAAGTACGGTCGAAATTGAGAATACCCTTGATTTTCTAGTAGCGCAAAAATCACACCAACCCATGCTGGGCTTGACCTAAGAGATGCCTTTCTTATTAAGAATGTCTCACTGGAGATTTAGAAAAAATTGTTTCCGCTTAGAAAAAATGGAGAATTAAGTAGTTTTTTGGGTTGTCATAAGCTCATGAACCATTGATTTTATTGATTATATCAAGGTTAAGTCAAATCGGAGATTTGGAGAATTTGTCTCACTTTTTTAAATTTTTTTTATCTGAGCTTTACTTTTTTCAGCGAGGTACGGATCTGAAAATAAAGGCTTTAGATCAAGCTAGATTTTCAAAAATCACTTTTTTCCTTTCATCACTTTAGAAAGTTCTGGCAAAAAATTCTTGTCCGCTATTTCAATATGTGAAATAGCACCAAAGTTAAATGCCTGATTAAGATTAAATCCAAAAGCAATTGAATCAGGAAAATCAAATAATTGATCATCTGAAATTTGTATTCTGCCCATTCCAATAGCTGACAGAGAAATTCTCATCTCACTTTCTTTCTTATATTTACTGTCTTTGAAATACACGTATTCAATCGGATTCGGTCTGATAGTATGAGAAATAATATCGTTTACAAAACTACCGTATTTTACAACTCCGTAGTTCAAGTGAAAAATCTGAATCATATTATCGGCAACAAATTCTCCAATAACTTGTTCGTGCTCATCTAAATGAAAGCATCTCAAATTCTTGCCAAGAGCATGATTGTGTAATACAATTCCGCCATTTGTTACCAAGCGGGCTTCTTCGAATGTTTTATTTAAAAGTGATTTTAATTTACCAAAATTCATAACCAGACAAACGGCTTTTTCGGGCTCTTTTCCTCCGTACTCTTTCCAGTGATCAGCTTTCGGAATATCAAGCGAGAAACAGCAAGCATAACTTCTTTTTCTACATCCTTCATAATAATTTCTTAGAGTGAAATTTGGATCTTTTTCAAAAAAGATTTTTTCATTCCTCAACCTTTCTTGCTCTGGTTGATTTGAATCATTCTTATCATCGATGTAGTTATCCACTCTATTGAAATGCAAATAATTTCCCTCAAGCATTTTAGAGAAATTTTCAAACGACACCATCTTATACAGCAAGGTTTCATCGCTAACTTGCTCTAAAAAGTTTTTGTGGGACTCAACAAAAGAATTTCTCATACAATTATTTTTTTCTTTTCTTATTTGCGTTAGATTTCAAATCTTCTTTAAGAATTTTTTGTTCAGCTTCGTGGAATAGTTTTGCTATGTTTATTACCTCTTCACGTAGAAAAAAAATATCAATAAAATGATCGCTGGATAACATTGATGAGAGGATGCCAGTAACTTGCCATAAATTCAAAATAGTAAGTTGAGCAGGGTCCACAAATCCAATGTTAGAGCCATTCATCAAATAGTTCTCGTTATATGTTCCGTGTAATAATCCTAGCTTATGGTATAAAGAGCTTGGTACCGGATGTATTTCCGAACTAGATAATTTGTAATATGGTTTCATGCATTCATTTCTTACTAATTTACTTATCTCATCTAATTTATATGTCCTTTGTTCTGCAGGACGAAACCACCCATATTCTTTGTCAAAATTTTTTCCGTATTTGTTTTTGAGATCTTCTACTTCTTTTTTTAGTTCAGAGATTCTGTCATCATCTATTTTTTCATACATCCAAACATCTAGGTGCTCGTTATAAACTTCTGCCTGCTTCTTCTGGTTAACTGCGATATACTTTATATATCTTTCCGCGATTTTTGGATCTTGTTCATATTCTTGTATGATTATAAGAGCTACAATAGTGGTTTCGAATAGACTTCTCCATGAGGCAAAGGCGCCGTCTGGAAATCCATTTTTTAATAATGTTAAAATTTCATTTGTTCTTAGGACAGCTCTTGAATGAAGTCTGCATAACACTTCCTCTAAATCATTTTTTTTCTTTTTTTCATACATTCCTCTTGCGATTCCAAGACATTTTTCCAAAAAAATATCGGCAGCTGTAAAAGCATCATGGTAAGAAAAAAGAAGACGATTAACGAATCCTTCGTGTCGATACCTATTTTCTAAAATACATTTATAGGCTTCTGCAGTTGGCTTGCAGAAAGATTCATATAGTTCATCAAAATCTTTGATTTCATTTTTAACTAAATTGTAATTTTTGTAATCCGCAATTGGAGAGGTTACGATTTCAAGTATCTGTTTTTTCATTTTTGCCATTTTTTGTTAGTCCACATCATAAATTTAACAATAATTCTGGCCTTTGACAAGCACCTAACAAGATTATCTTTTTATTCTTTAGTTCGAATCCCAACCGAGGAGCATTTGCAATTCTCGAACTTTTTTAGTACGGTCAAAATGTGTCTTTAACCCTTGAAAACACTACATCGAAAAAATTTTTAACGAATGGAGAAAAGTTCGCACGAGGGAGCGCATGAACCGCCAATAAAAACTGCGAACTTTTTGGCAATTTTTAGTTAAGTTGAACTTGTTTGATCTTTTATTTTTTAGCCTAAAAATGTCACGCTAAGCCATATAAATAGAGAATCCACAGCACTTTCATTTTCAAAAATTCTTCAAAACAAATCCCCAAAAAATTTCTACTTTTTTACCAAAACGGAGAATTTTTTTATTTCTGATTTAGTTTTCAACTTAACTATCCTTGATTTTACTGGCTTCATGAAGATAAAGCCCACTTGGAGAATGGAGATTTTGTTTCATTCAACTTTACTTTTTCAAAAACAGTACACGTTTGAAAATAGAGGCTTCACAAGATTTTCTCGAACTTTCCAACCGCTATTCATCCGCAACTTTTGTTTCATTCGCAAATTTTTTTGAAAAAAGGTTAAGTCGCATGTTGTAAACAATATTTACAGATATATTGACAATAATATTTACATGCTTAAAATACATACTCATTAATCAATAACTATTAAAATTGACAAATATGAGTAAGTTAAAAAATATCATATCAGATCGTCAAATTTCTCAATCCGAGCTGGCAAGGATTATGGAAATTTCTCGCCCAACTGTAATAAAAATTTTAGCTGGTGAAAGAGAACTTAGAATGTCTGAAGCTGACAAATTGGCGATGAATCTTGGAATCAGCGTTACGGAAATTTTTGGAGGATCTGCCGAAATTGAGATCGTGCTAAATAAAAAATCTCCTAAAGCAAATAAAAAAGAAAAAGAGCGAATTAGCGTTCCCGCTGAAAATGTTGAGAAGTTCAAAAGCGCCCTTCTTTATATCACGCAAAAAATTGGAGCATTGCCAAATGTTGGTCAAACCGTGCTTTACAAAATTTTATATTTTTGTGATTTTGATTATTACGAAAAATATGAAGAGCAATTAATCGGCGCAACCTACATAAAAAACCATTTTGGCCCAACTCCACGCGAGTTTTCTGCGATAGTAAAGGAAATGATCAAGGAAGGAAAAATCGAAGAAGTAACTACAAAATTCTTTGATAAAGATCAAAAAAAATATATACCTGTAGTAAGTCCTGATTTATCAGTATTTACCGGACGAGAGCTTCAACATATCGACGAAGAAATAGCAAGACTTGGTCATAAAACCGCTAAAGAACTTTCCGATTTTTCACACCAAGATGTGCCGTGGATTTCCACTGCAATAGGCAAAGATATTCCCTACGAAGCCGTTTTTTACCGCACTAAAGAAACCTCAGTCCGTAACTATGACCAAGATTAAATTTGAACGGCACGATAGATTTGAAAAACAGATCAAAAAACTAATCCGTAAATATCGTAGTCTTGAGGAAGATTTAGAAATTGCTAAAAAATTTGCTATCGAAGCATTTCACCTAGAAAAAATAAACAATGAAGCGGTTTGGCTGATTCCAAAATTCGATAAAAAAATTGTTCAAATTTATAAGCTCAAAAAATTTTCCTGCAAAGCGCTGAAAGGCAAAGGCAACCGCAGTGGCATCAGAATCATTTATGCTTTTTATCCTGAAAAATTTGAGGTGGAGTTTTTGGAAATTTATTTCAAGGAAAGAGATGATAGCGATATGGATTATGAGTTTGTGGCAAAATATTTAGAAAGTAATTTTTGAGGTTTATGAAAAAATTAAAGCAATGGTTAATTAAAAAAGTTTTAGCAGTTTTGGAAAGTGAAGAAGCTAGAAAAGTGGCAATAAAATCTTCTAGCCTTTTGCCAGAAAATATCCAAAAAAATAGGACAATAATTTCTAATTTTTTAATGGAATATTATAAGGGCACAATTGAGAAACAGTATCTTGAACCTGCTCTAAAATCATTTTTTTCACTACAGTATATTACAGAAAAAGAAAAAGAGGATATACTAAAAATTAATATGGAAGTATTTCTCGATATAAAAAAGGATTCAGATTTTACAAATGACGAATTTGATATTTACAGAGAAATAATAAACTACATACACAGCAACCGACAAAAGGAAGTCAAGATTTTACTCAAAAAAGCTGCTAAAAAAATTAACAACCAAGAGTTATCTATTTCAAAAGAAACAATTGATTTCATTACGAGTATTACCGATGAAAAATTGGAAACATTGAAAAAAATATTTAGATATGTGGTGGGCAATGGGATCTTAAAATATAAAAATATCGAGCAAGATTTTATGAAAATGGGATTTTGCCAACCTCGTAGCGATAATATAAAATTTCTTGGACGCATTTTTGTTAATCAAGATGCTATTGGGGGAAAAGCTTATAATAATAAATTAGAAGCAATTGAGATTGTTGAAAATATTTTTATTTGGAAAGACCTGTTTTTGTTGATATTAAATAAAAGAACCACAACAGAAGAAGATCTAAAAAACTACTTAAGCAACGAAGAAAATAAAAACGAGTTTAAGAAATTTTTAGAAAATTTTTCTTTTAAATATACGGTATTGGATGAAGAAAAAATCAAATTTCATCTCACGAAACTACCAATCAGTACAGGAATCATAGAGCTTAACCTAGCGTGTCTTGCAATACTCAACGATGTGGGAGTAGAAATGTATTCTTTGCTAAAGGATGAAATTGAAAATTATCCTGCAGACTATCTGGAAGCTGTTGTAAAGGATGAAAAATATAAAAACTTTGGTTTGGTATATGAAACGACAGTTCAATAATTGAGCTAACTTAAGAATTTTATAAGCGAAATTTCGAATCCCAACCGAGAGCATCTGCAAATTTCGAACTTTTTTAGTTAAGTTGAAATCAGTCTTAAACCCTTGCAAATACTGCATCGAAAAAATTTTGAACCGCAGGAGAAAAGTTTGCAAAAGGAGTCACTTGCCCCGCCAATAAAAATACCTCCCCAAAGGTGAGCTTCTTGTTAGTTAAAAAAATGTTTGAGATGAGAATTTGGCTTTGAAATATACTCATTTTTAAACAACTTGTCTCTCTTAAGTTGATTTAATTTTCATTTGAATTCAAAACAAATAATTAAGTCCCGTGCTTAGATTGACAATGGTGTAAGACGAGTTCGCATATTCAACATTTTGAAAATTTATTTCATTACTCCACATCAAATTGCGATTAATTCTGGTTAAAAATCCACTCCCGAAAACCAATGATGGCTGATAATGTCAATCGCTTTTAATTGTGGCATAACCGCTTGTAATGTAAGGGTTGTAACGCCCCATATCAAAACCCAAATCAACTCTGGCGCCGAATCGATAGCTGAAATTTTGGTCTTTTATTTTTACTCCTATGTTGTCGTAAAAAACTCCGCCAGAAATATTGAAAGTTTTAAAATTAAATATTTCACGAGAATAAGTGATATCCGGTGGCAACAACTGCAAGCCATAAGAGTTGCGGTTGTTATTTACACCGTTAATTCCAACTTGAATTGATATAGATTGATTAGTTTTTTCTGACTGTCCAAACGCGGGATGATGAATAAAAAATGAACAAAATATTGCGACATGAGAAAGAGTGATCGTGATATTTTTTTCATAAATTAATTCTTGATTAGAGCTAATATAATCAACAATTCTCAATCTAAATTTAAAGAGTATTTTTGGCAAAATTTTGTTTAAATTCTACCTCAAATTCGATTGGGATTTTGTAATATAATTTTGGGTTAAGAAATTTTATAGATGGAGTTAAAAAAGATGAGTCTAAATCAAATAAAAACCAAGATAATCTTTCTAAAAAAGTAGCTAAAAAACAAAAAATCGCCAAACAATATTTGTCAAAACAACAACTAATTATGATTGGAATTTAAGTTCTTCTATGGCCTTTTTATTAATCGTGGAAGCGGTGGCAGATGAAACTTCATTTCCGGGTTTGGGTTGTTTATTTTGAGTAAAAAATTGATCAACTTTTAAATCTTCACCAATGATCTTTTCGATCGTGTCAAGACCTGATAAGACTGGTTTTGAATCTTGAATTGATTGAGCGTTAATAACACTATGATCAAATTTCGGTCGTTTTGGTGAACTTTCTGGCGAGGTACCGGGTAATGGCGGAATGCCAAAAGGTGGGCTTTCTGAGGTAATGGGTAATGGCGGAAAACAAAAAGGTGGCGAACTATAAGAATTTACTGGTTTTAAATTTTGGCTGAATGAAAAAAAAACGTTATTCATATGTCTTTCATCGATGTCGGTGACTATTTCACTTGGTTTGCCACCTTCGTTTTTTTTAACTAAAATTGTTGATTTGGGTAAATTGGTAATTTTTAAATCAAAATAATTTTCAATATCTTTCAGCATTTTAAATTTGTTTGTAAAAAATTTTTCTGCATCGGCATTTTTAGAATCATTGAATTGATCTCTGAATTGTTGACGATAATGATCTTCTATCGCATCAATTTTGGTATAATCACCATTAAAAACATCAATCCGCATATTTTTCTCTCGAAAAAACTCATCAGCTACGCCAACGCAGAATTCATGAAAACAAAAACCAACATCTAATTTAAATTGAGTATTAGGAGGTATTTTAGTCTTAGAAGGTTTTTTAATTTTTTTGCTTAATTTTCTTTTTTCAGATCTAACTAAAATTTTATATGAATTCAAATTTTCAACTTTTGAGTTGTGAGATAGAGATACAAAATTTCCTTCCGAATTTCTCAAAACCGTTGCTATGCAGGACGCAAATCCGCTAGAACAAATCGAATCAAGCATATCTTCTTTCGGTCCAAGCATTCCATTTCCAACGTCTTGTTCTATGTAAAATGGTTTGTATGTATTGCCATTGTGTAAAATTTCGAAGTTCATATTGGTAGTTTTGGATATTCAATTTTTCAT
>RFYG01000140.1 GCA_009925685.1 Pseudomonadota bacterium | reverse complement strand
AGCAAAGCGCTTTCATCGTCAAAAATAAATTCGGCTAGCGCTTTAGAAACTTCAGTCTTGCCGACTCCGGTTGGCCCTAAAAATAAAAATGAACCAATTGGGCGTTTAGCATCTTGAAGCCCTGCCCTTGCGCGTCTAACCGCATTTGAGATTGCCGTTAAAGCATAATCTTGTCCGACTACTCTTTTG
Organism: Pseudomonadota bacterium; assembly: GCA_009925685.1. GTDB lineage: Bacteria > Pseudomonadota > Alphaproteobacteria > Rickettsiales > UBA1997 > CAILUF01. Next base: position 1,851 of record RFYG01000140.1, on the reverse strand, counting down.
CGCAATAAATCTTCCATTTTTAAAAGCTTTTCTTTCTCGCCAGAAATAATTTTATCGAGCGGAATTCCGGTGATTTTAGCGATAATATTGGCGATATCATCTTCCGAAACCGCCTCACGCAAAATATTGTCGCTCGACGAAGATTCAAGTTTCAATAATTCATTTTGAAATTCAGGAATTTTGCCGTAAGTAATTTCGCCCGCCTTAGCTAAATTGCCTTCTCTCTGCGCTTTTTCAAGTTCAAATTTAGCATTTTCAATGTTACTTTTTAATTCGTTAATTTTTACTCTTTTCATTTTTTCAGCTTGCCACAAACTCGACATTTCCGTAGATTTTTTTTCAAGAGTTAGTAATTCTTCCGAGATTTTTTTCAATCGCTCTTTCGAAGAATTATCTTCTTCTTTTTTTAAGGCTTCACTTTCGATTTTTAGTTGAATAATTTTACGATCGATTTCGTCAAGTTCGGTTGGTTTAGAATCAAGTTCTATTTTCAAAGCACTCGCCGCTTCATCAACTAAATCGATGGCTTTGTCGGGTAAAAAACGATCGGTGATGTAGCGATTTGAAAGCGTTGCCGATGCAACTAAAGCCGAATCTTTAATTTTTATTCCGTGATGAACTTCGTATTTTTCTTTAATGCCACGCAAAATGGAAATGGTATCCTCGACCGATGGTTCTTCGGTGTAGACCGCTTGAAATCTTCGTGCCAAAGCCGGATCTTTTTCAACATATTTACGATATTCATCAAGAGTTGTGGCACCGATGCAATGAAGAGTCCCGCGCGCTAAGGCCGGTTTTAAAAGATTAGAAGCGTCCATGGCGCCATCAGTCTTACCAGCTCCGACCAACAAATGAAGCTCATCAATGAATAAAACGATGTCATCATTATTTTCGATTTCATTTAAAACAGCTTTTAATCTTTCTTCAAATTCTCCGCGAAATTTTGCCCCAGCAATTAGTGCGCCCATATCAAGCGCCATTAATTTTTTATTTCTTAAACTTTCGGGAACATCACCATTAATCATGCGTACCGCCAAACCCTCAACTATCGCGGTTTTTCCAACTCCGGGTTGTCCAATTAAAACTGGATTATTTTTGGTTCTTCGCGATAAAACCTGCATAGCTCGGCGTATTTCTTCATCGCGTCCGATAACTGGATCAATCTTGCCATCGCGAGCTTTTTTTGTAAGGTCTTGAGCATATTTTTCGAGAGAACGATAAGTATTTTCAGATGACGAGCTGTTAGCCTTTTTGCCCGCACGAATTTTTTGAATAGCGTTGCGAAGCGCTTGAATAGAAACTCCCGAGGCTTTTATTGAGCTCGCACCATTATTATTTTCATCTTCGAGAATGGCTTGAAATATGACCTCTAGCGAAACAAATTGGTCCGAATTTTTATTAGCAATTTTTTCGGATAAAATTAACACTCTGGCCAATTCTTGCGACATAGAAATTGATCCAGCTCCACTGCCCTCAACTTTTGGAATTTTGTTAAGTGATTGGCTATTTTCGGCTTTTAAAATTTCAATATTTCCATCGCATAAACTTACAATTTTTTGAACCAAGCCGTCATTATCATCAATCATGGCTTGTAAAACATGCTCGCATTGAAGCTTTTGATGAGAATAACTTAACGCCAGAGTTTGAGAAGCACTTAAAATATTTTGTGATTTTTCGGTAAATTTTTCAATATTCATAACGATTTTAGATTTAGAGGTTTGAAAATTTATTTAAGAATTAATTTTAGATATTATTCAAAAATCTCTTTTCAACGATTTTCTTAAAATTTAAAAAAATTTAATACATTATAAAAATGCGCTCTTTTTTAATATCGAGATCGACAACGCTAAC
>RFYG01000139.1 GCA_009925685.1 Pseudomonadota bacterium | reverse complement strand
GGAATTGAGAAAAATTTGTGAACTCACGTGCCTCGTATAAACAATTTTAATGAAGCGCCAAAACCTAACTCGACATTTCAAGACCTCAATTAACACGCCAGAACGCGACTTAATAAGCCAAAACCCCAATCAAACACGCCATCCCTTAAATAGATAGAATACCGACTTCACTTAGTGGCAGAAATATTGCACAAATTTAAGTCGCTATTTTCAATTTTTTTGGTTGGATTGATCCCAAGACAGCCGATAATTGTATGAAAAAAATGATCATGTTTGACCTCGAGTTTTTCGGCGCGATTGAGCTCATTGGCTTTTTTTAAATTAGCATAATTTTTTTGGTTGGATTTGATGAATTTATCCGACATCCAAATAATCATCGGGACTCTCCTTTGCTCTCTCGGGGCCGTTTCAAGCGGGGCGCCGTGCAAAAAAACATCGCCCTCACCCAAAGATTCGCCATGATCCGAAGCATAGAAAATTATGGCGTTGCTATCTTTTAATTTGTTCACCAACTCATTCATAAAATTATCGAAATACACAATCGTGTTATCGTATGAATTAGCAATTTGCTCAAGAGAATGACCGATGTCGGGCTGAAATTTGGCGAAATCACGCGTATAATTGCCATAATATTCTCGATGACTTCCGCGAGTGCCAAGCACGTAAAGACTATTTTTGGTGACATCGGTTTTTATCTCTTGCAACAACAACAAATCGCCAAAATCATTAAGCTCCGACATATATTTTTTGCGAAGCTCGCTGGCCATAATAATTTTGTCGGGAGCATGAAAATCTTTATAAATATATATGCCCGAATCTTTGTTGGCAGTACTTAAAACCGTTATATCAAACCCAACATCTTTCAAAACTTTTGCCACCGAATATTTTTTTTCATTTGTTGAAGAGGCAAATTTTGGCATCCATTCATCTTGTTTTTCGTCGGTCAACATGCACAACAATGACGCCGATGTTGAGGTGGCGCAGGTTAAAACATCTTTAAAAGAAAATAGGTTTTTAATTTTTTGCATTTTGGGAGTTGTATCGCGAGCATAACCGTTAATCGAAAGTCTGTCGCTTCGAAGTGACTCGCCAATGACGATTACAGCAATGGTTGGCGCGGTTTCATTACCACTTTTTTGCAATTCAAAACCATAATTTTCATAGCCTTTCAACTCAATTTTTTTCGAACTTTTATGCATTAATTTAATTTCTTTATATTGCGCCATCAAATATGAGGGCATCATCTGTTCAGCAAAAGTCTTGAGTTTGTAGGTTATAACGAAAACATTTTTATGGATAGGCGCCAAAAATAACAAAATAAAAATTACAGAAATTGTTAGACGCGTAAAATTATTTTTTAAAATTTCGATGAGTTGATTTTTGTTAAAAGAATATCTCGATTTAATCTTAAGTTTTTTTTCTAAACCTAGAATCACAAAGGTCGAGACCGCCATCAAAAAAATTGTATAAATAAAAACCCAATAATCGAAAGAAGAAGAAATGTCATTTTCTTCGGCATAAAACAGTGCCGAAATCATGATTTGTTCGTTGATAATGATTCCGAGATGAAGTGCAAAATAAGTATAAACCGCGCCAATAAAATTGGCCAAAAATATAAAAATGCGGGTTAAAAAAATATTAAGTGAAAACAACAGCGCCAATGCCAAAGAAAGTATTACAACGCACAAAATCGTATCGAGCGAGGTTTCTAATAATTTATTGTTTTGCGATAAAAAATATTTGTAAAGACCGCCAAAATTGCACCAAAAAGCATGAATTAATACGCAACAAAATGATAAAAGCAAAAGCCTAAAATAATGGCTTGCATTATTGATAAAAATTTTTTTCATAATTTGAATTTTTGACTAATTTAGCCGGCAATAAATGCGGTTTTGAGGCCTTGGGTGGCTTTATAAATAAATATTAATAACGATCGAGCTCTTTAGACATCGAGTTCAAAAGCATTAAAGAAAAATTGCTGGCGCGCTCATGAAAATGATTAATTTTGGCGGTGTAAATGTTGTAGAAAAATACCGCTGGAATGGCAGCAAAAAGGCCAATTGCAGTCGCTAAAAGACTTTCGGCAATTCCTGGGGCAA
>RFYG01000138.1 GCA_009925685.1 Pseudomonadota bacterium | reverse complement strand
CATTATTTTAACTTCCAATTTGGGATCGCAATTTTTAGCCGATATCGATTTAGATGATGAAGATTTAACTAACAAAGTTAAGTCTCAAGAAAAGGCGATGGAAGTCGTGAAGTCGCATTTTAGGCCAGAATTTTTAAATCGGCTCGATGAAATTATTATGTTTAATAAATTAAATCGTAGCGATATGGATTTGATTGTCGATGTTCAGGTTTCTAAGCTTGCGACGCGATTAGCAAATCGCAATATTTCTCTTACACTTGATGAAAATGCTCGACATTATTTAGCTTCAAGAGGCTATGATTCGCATTACGGTGCTCGTCCATTGAAAAGGGTTATTCAACGCGAAATTGAAAATATTTTAGCTGAGAAAATTTTACGCGGACAAGTTGTTGATGGTCAAAATATTAGATTAAGTTATGAAAATGAAGCTTTGGTATTTTCAGTTGAGAATAGTCCTGTCGTGGTTTGATTTTGTTATATTTTAAAATCAAATTAACGTATTTGATCTAGATTTTGATAAGTTTGTAATGAAATATTTTTTGGCTTAAAATTAGTTTGTGGCAATGCTGATGCTGCTGCGGCTGTAACATGATTTACCGTTAAGAGTGAAATTTGAGATAATACTAAAGGACTTTTTAAAATAAGAGCGCTGAGAGCGCCTAAGGTAATACTTGAAACACATAATCGGTATATTTGAAGCGCACCATGACTTAAAAAAAAGTTTAAAGAAACGGCATTTTCATGATTAATGCCAGAGTCTGCATCATTTTTATTATTTTTATCATCTTCTGGGTATTTTAAATCTTGATTTGGTTTAATATCGGCGCTTTTAATATCGGCGCTTTTTATACTAAAGCCACTATTCAAACCATCGGCTTTCTTTAATCCTTTTGGATTGGTATCTTGAACACGCATTAAAGGCACTGTAAATGCTGAATATACTAGTATTCCTGCGGAAATGATTTTAGATAAATAGCTCATATATTATTTTAATAAATATTAATCACTTCTTACTCATCCAACTTCAGCGCCGCCAAGAAAGCACTCTGAGGAATCTCAACATTACCTATTTCGCGCATTTTTTTCTTACCTTTTTTCTGCTTATCAAGAAGTTTTCTTTTACGCGAAATATCACCTCCATAGCACTTCGCTGTGACATCTTTGCGCATTGCTGAAACGGTTTCACGGGCAACGATTTTACCGCCAATTGCCGCCTGAATTGCGATGGCAAACATTTGCCTTGGAATTAAATCCTTTAACTTGACGCAAATTGCTCTTCCTCGACTTTCAGCGCGTGTTTTGTGAGTTATAAAGGACAGGGCATCAACCGGCTCAGCATTTACCATGATAGTAAGTTTTACTAATTGACTTTCTTCATAACCATCCATTTGCCAATCAAAACTGGCATAGCCTCGCGAACAAGATTTAAGTCGATCGTAAAAATCGTAAACAATTTCGTTTAGTGGAAGACGATAAATAAGCATCGCACGCTCACCCACATAACTCAATTCTTTTTGAATACCGCGTTTTTGGGTGCATAAATCAAGCACGGCGCCAAGATAATCATCGGGAGTCATGATTGTAGCTTTGATCCACGGCTCTTCCATTTTTTCAATTTTGGTGGGGTCGGGCATTTCATGAGCGCTATGAATTTCAATCATCGTGCCATCGCGTTGATGAATTTTATAAACCACCGAAGGCGCGGTTGTGATGAGGTCGAGATCAAATTCGCGCTCAAGTCTTTCTTGAACAATTTCGAGGTGAAGTAGACCGAGAAAACCGCAACGAAAGCCATAACCAAGAGCCGAAGAGGTCTCGGTTTCATATTCAAAACTCGCATCATTTAAATGAAGTTTGGCTAAGGCATCACGGAATTTTTCAAATTCCGAAGAGTCGATTGGATATATTCCGCAAAAAACCACGGGTTGATTTTGTTTAAATCCCGGAAGAGCTTTGGCTGATTCGTTGTTGTGATAAACGATAGTATCACCAACTTTGCAATCAGAGACTTGTTTGATTTGGGCGTTGATAAACCCAACTTCGCCAGCCCTTAGTTCATCGCACAAAATTTTTTTTGGAGTAAAATAACCAACCGAATCAACTTGATAAACCGCATTAGTGGCCATCATTTTTATTTTTTG
>RFYG01000137.1 GCA_009925685.1 Pseudomonadota bacterium | reverse complement strand
CAAAAAAATTTTAGTAATTGGGGCGGGTGCCGTTGGAATTTTTTATAGCTCAAAATTATCTTTAAGTGGATCGCAAATTATTTTATGGTGTCGATCTAATGCCGAATTGATTCGTGAAAAAGGCATTCAGATCAAGAGTTGCAATGGTGATTTTGATTTTTATCCATATAAAATTATTCATAAACTCGATGAACTTACTGATGAAATAGATTTCGTTTTAATTGCCACCAAAGTCTTGCCAGATATTGATATTATTGATTTAATAAACCGCGTTATACATAAAAACACCAAAATTATTTTAATACAAAATGGCATTCACATTGAAAAAAATATTATAAAAAATTTTTATCAAAACGAAATAATTAGCGCTCTAGCTTTTGTATGTGTCAGCAGGGAATCGGCCAATATTATCAATCATCAAGATTATGGAAAATTGGTTATCGGTAATTGCAATGGCAACTCTATGGAGAGTTGCAAATATCTCGCTAAATTGTGGCAAGACTCTGGGATTGAAATCGAGGTCAGTGAAAATATTTTTTTAGATAGATGGAAAAAACTTGTATGGAATGGAGCTTTTAACCCACTTTCGGTTGTTCTGGGTGGCAAATCAACTAATCAAATTTTGGCAAATGAATTAGCGTGCGATTTAGTTAAAAATATTATGAATGAAATTTGTTTATTGGCCGAGGCTGATAAATGTAAGTTGCCTGACGATGTAATTGAAAAAAATATTGTTGCTACTCAAAAAATGAAACCCTATAAAACTAGCATGCTCCTAGACTATGAGGCTGGCAGACCTATGGAAATTGAAGCCATACTTGGTAACGCCATTAAATTTGCAAAATCAAAATCAATATCAACTCCTTATTTATCAAGTATTTATGCCATTATTTCGAATTACTAAAAATTTCTTTTTGATGATTTTTATTTTTTTTATATCTTGTGCGATAAATGCTCAAAATGTCTCTGGTTCAGTTGAATCAGTAGATTTAAATCCTGTGGATTCAAAAATTGAATCAAAAAAAAATACAACTAACAATAAACCAAAACAAAAAAAATCTTCTCGAAAAAAAACCAAAAAAATCCTTCTCAAAAAATCAAATAAAACGGTTGGTAAAAAAATTGTTAAGAGAGTTTATCTAAATAAAAATAACACTCAAAAGCTCGAAGATGTTTCAAAAGACGAGGTCGAGAAATCTGTAAATATCGATGAAGATTTAGAAAATTTTAAAAACAATCAAAGTAAAAATTACCAAGAAGTGGGCGGAAATTATTTGATTGAAGTTGAGCTTAAAGATAATTGCGATCGACTTACTGGTTTAGAGTGTTTTCGCGGAGATAGTTTTTTTCAGGAGCCTTATTTTCATTACACTATTTTAACGATATTTGATCGAAAAGTTATGGCTGAACAATATTTTGAGGGCGCCAAGAAAGACAAGATTTTTCTAAAAGTGAAAGATGGTGAATTTTTATTATATTCCAAAAATAACAATAAAATTTTTATAGTTGTTAAAAATGGCCTTGTTAATGATTTAATAGTCTTGAAGGGTGATTTAAATCACGAGTTATATAAGACCAACGAAATTAACGAAAAAACCTTCTTTTACTCCGATAAAACTAATTTTAAGGGTTTGATTGAGGGTAAAATTTTTGTTGAAAAATATCAGCCTAAAGTTTTTTACACGATTTTTAAAACTCCCAACAAAGAATATCGCCCAATACAAAATTTAAATTTATGTAAAATTGGCGATAACATCGAGGCAATCGAAAGGGATTTTACAAAAAAACAGTGCAATAAAAAATTCAAATGCATAATGCAAACACTTGAAAACTATGGATCAGAGGGGTTTCTTGTTAAAGATCAAAACTTGCTATATTCTGACTTTTATCGCGCCGATACTAATGATGGCGATATTAATCTTAATTCCCAAGAAATAGCGGGTTTAAAAGACGAGATCAATAAGCTGAGCGTTGAGGATAAAAAAAATTTAAAATCACGATGCTTTAATGATAAAAATATTGATTTAATGGGTTGTTCAAAACATGAAAAATGTGACGATTATCTCGTGGTTGAAGGGTGTGAGGTTGGCTTTTATTTTGATTTAAACGAAATCAGTTTTAACAAATAAAATTTTTTGTTTTCTAAGATAAGCTTAATAAAAATTTGGGCAAAATTTAGCCAATAAA
>RFYG01000136.1 GCA_009925685.1 Pseudomonadota bacterium | reverse complement strand
TTAATTATTGTTGAAGCTCTATAAAGTTGTTCTATCAGAATGGTTCTCACCATTAAATGTGGAAATGTTAACCTTGATAATGATATTAAAACATCGGCGCGATTTTTAATTTCTTGACTTAAACCAAAGGCCCCGCCAATTATAAAAGCAATATTTGAATTACCGCTAGTGTTCATATTTTCTAACATATTGGCAAATTCAACACTGCTAAAACTCTTACCATTTTCATCTAAAGCGATTATTTTTGAAAAATTTTCAAAATTTTTTATTAATAATTTTGCCTCTTGTTCTTTAATTTTTGATTCTTCAAAACCCTTGGAACTCTTAAATTCAATTTCTTTAAGCTCAACCTTCCATTTAAGTCTTTTTTGATAAAATTGAAAATTTTCATGATAAAAAGATTTATCAAATTTTCCGATTGATAAAATGGTAATTTTCATTGAATATGCTTTAGAAAATTTTGAAAAAATTAAATTTTAGCTCAATTTAAAAATAAATTGCATAATTGAAAATATTTTTTAAATCTTTTTCAAAAATCATTTTTCAAATCCCAATAGCTAATATTCATGAAAATCGCAATTTATCCTGGAACCTTTGATCCAATAACTTTTGGTCATATCGATATCATCAAAAGAGCCTCATTGCTTTTTGATCATGTTATTATTGCCTCTGCTAAGGATTCTAGCAAAAATCCTTTATTTTCGCTCGATGAAAGAGTTGAACTCATAAAACAAGAAATTAAAAACAATCATTTAGAAAAAATAGTTAGCGTTGAAAAGTTTGAGGGTTTGCTAGTTGATTTTGCTAAAAATAAAAATGCCAAAATTATTATTAGAGGATTGAGAGCTGTATCAGATTTTGAGTATGAATTTCAAATGTTTGGAATGAATTCGCGCCTAGAGCCATCAATTCAAACCATTTTCTTGCCCGCCTCAGAAAATCACCATTTTATTGCCTCAAAATTAGTTAAAGAGATTGCCAGATTAAATGGCGATATTTCAAAATTTGTGTCACAAAATGTTTCTCAAGCATTAAAAAAAAGATTAATAAATGAGTCTTAAGAAAAAAATTTTAATTCTAGCTGACGATAGGGTTGGTACATATTCCCAAGCTGAAGCTTTAGCTCAAGAATCGGGTTTAGAGTATGAAATTTTATTCTTAGAATATAATTTTTTGACGTTCCTGCCAAATTTATTTTTCTCTCAATCAATTATTCGTTTAAAAAAATCATCAAAATTAAAGATTTTATCGTTATCTTATTGCCCTAACTACATAATTTCTGCAGGAAGAAGATCGGCCCCTATCGCGCTTTATTTAAAAAATATTTTATTAAAAAAATATAATTTTGGCTCGAAAATTATTCAAATAATGCGACCCGAAATCAATTTTAATAAATTTGATTTTGTTATTATTCCTAAGCATGATGAACCACACCCTCCCTGCCCTAGCAATCTTATTTTATCTTTAGGATCTCTTTGTAAAAATAATATTAATTTAGATGATAATTCTACTTTTAAAATTATTGAAGATTTTAAAAAACCGATTTTTTCTTTATTGATTGGTGGAAGCTCTAAAAAGACAAAATTTACCATTTCTTCTGCGCAAAAATTGATTGATAAATCCCTTAAAATCTCTCAAAAATATAATGCTTCATTGATTATTTTGAATAGTCGAAGGACTGATTTTGAAATTAACAATTTTATAAAAAAAACCATAAACAAAGATGTGGTTTTTTATGATTATAATTTATTAAAAAATAATAACCCTTATCATAAAATAATTAGAATTAGCGATCTATTTATTATTTCTGGAGACTCGGTTTCAATGATTTCAGAATGCTCTGCCAATGCTTCAAGTGTCCTTATTTCTTTTCTGCTTATTCCTGCTTCTCTCCGCGCGACTGTTTCTTGCGTAAAGTTTGGAAGTTCGGGTTTTCTCATTTTTTTCGGTCTTAGGTTTGTGCAAGTTTACGGAGACCCGCTTAGTCTAAATGTATAAAACGGTGGCGCCAACCCTTCGAGCGCAGGAGCGAAACGGTCGCGCGATTCGCCGCGCCATGCGCGAACGACCGTATTTCAAGGCCTGGAGTGCGCTGCGTTTTTTCCAAGGGCTGGTGCATGGGGTGAACCGGGCTTGGGGGACGCGCGAATACACGTGGTGGCGGCTGCCATTCAAAAACCTGCTGATGGT
>RFYG01000135.1 GCA_009925685.1 Pseudomonadota bacterium | reverse complement strand
ACTTGGAAAAACCATCAAGAAAAGTGGTATTGTTGAGTTTATGTATAAAGCGGTTCTCAAAGATCAATATGTCCATAGAATCATAACTATCGGCTTCGTTTTGTATATCGCGTTTTTTGGAATGGCTTTTTTAATGGGTGTTGTTGAGTTAAGTAAAAAAGAATTGATGATGAGGATTTTAAAAATTGGGTTGGTTATGATGTTCACCAGTCCAACCGCATGGCAGATGTACAACTCCTACGTGGTTTTATTTTTTAAAAATGGGATGGATAGCATCACAACAATGATGATCGATTCATATTCTTCAATCATTGAATCCTCATATCGAGAAAAAGGAATTATTTCGGTTGGGGGATTTAAAGCCGGAACAAACTTTTTATACATTGATGGCTTGATAAAAGATTTACTTTCTGATCCCGCTACTAAAAAAATATTTTCTTTACTAAATATGCAAAATGGTAAGGGCTTTTTTGCAATTATCTATATACCCGCCATATATTTCTTAATTTTTTACTTCATTTACGCCATGCTTGACGTGGCTTTAAAGTATATAATTAATATCTTAAAAATTTGCATTGGTTTAGCTTTGGGGCCAGTTTTTATATTTTTCTCTTTGTTTGAAAAAACCAAAGACATGTTCAAAAACTGGTTAGCTTTTATGGGTTCAAGAAGTCTTGAGATTATTATTCTTTTTGCTTTGTTGCACCCATTCATTACAATCATGGATGTTTTGTTTAAAGAGATGCTTCGATTTGGAGTTTGCCCAATTGCACTGGATAATAATTACAGAGATGTTTTAGCTTTTGATACTTTTTTAAGACCCCAAGGAGACACAATCCAAAATAAATCAATATTTGATTGGTTTGAGTCTTTCTTAAAAATTGGCGCCATGATATTCGTTACCAAATCGCTAGCTGAAAAATCAACTTATATTTCTGGTCAATTAATTTCTATTGGAGGTATTTCCAATGCTGATTCAGTATCTGAGGTAGGGAAGGGTCAGACTGGTTTTAGTATTGGTTCGCAAATTGTTAAGGGCGCTTTGGGGATTACTAAAGAAGCGCTTACTTCCAAATATATTGGCGGAAATATTATGAAAGGTGTTAGATTTGCTGTCGGACAAGCCAATGAAGCATTTAGAAGAAAAATATACAATAATCCATCGGTTAACGATCTTGTTAATAATGCATTTAGGGCAGTTGGCATTAGAAATCGTGGCCCTAGGTCATTTATGCGTGATCGAAAAATTGATTCATTTATTGGAGAGGCTAAAATCTTAGCTGAAAATCAAGGATTCACTTCGCCCAAAGATAAAGATCAATTTATTAGAGATACGGTAATGCAAAAAGCCAATCTATACATTAATTCTAACAAAAACTCTGCTACTGGTCTCGGCATCAATCATGAAAATATTCTTAAAAGAATGGATCAAGTGCTCGTGAAAGAACCGATGAAAAACTTCATAAAAGCTGAAGCTCAAAGGCAAAAAATTCAAGGCAAAATTGGGGTTGAAGCTGAAAGAGAAATCATAATTAAAACTAAAGAATGGGCTAAAAATAATTTTGCTAATGAAGAGCGAACAGTTAGTGAATTTTTTAAGAAAAAATCAATCAAAAGTCATTTAAAAAATCAATCATTGATGTCCGCATCAAATGCTTTTGAATATGCCAAATCATTAAAAGAAATTGGCGATGAAACAAAATATAGGGAATTTGTTGATAAGTTCCGTGATGCTACAAATGAAAATGCCGTCAGAAAAAGAATTAAAAATGAAAATTCGGGTTTTTTTGGTAAAGTTAAAAATAATGTAAACAAACTCTTTTCGGAGATAAAAAACATCAATCCTTTATCTGAAAGTGCCCACAAATCTAATCCGAAAAAAACTCTCAGAAAATTCGATAGAAAACTTAAGAGACTCAATGACAAACTTGAGACGGATCCGCAATATTTAAAAACACCTCAAAAAATTAATGAACAATTTGAATTTCTTAAGGCAAACAAAAATGATTCTGATTTAATAAAAATTGGTAAATTTATTCCAAATTTGGTCTCAAGGCCGATAACTCAAATATTTAAAGCTTATCAAAATAGAAAAGCAGATAAAAGAACTGAAATTGACGGGGATCACGCAAAAAATCAGTTTGAATCATATCGCAGAATCGGTAAAGATTTTGATGTTGGTCAAAAAAG
>RFYG01000134.1 GCA_009925685.1 Pseudomonadota bacterium | reverse complement strand
GGTGTGCAAGGTATACAGGGTATAGGTGCTGGACTAGCAGTAACTGAGTACACTACCTATACATATACTGGTGACGGAACTACTACTAGTTATGCAGCGGTAAGTGGCCTAACAGTTCATACTGTACTTGTTGTAGTAGATGGTGTTACACAACTACCAACTACAAATTATACTATAAGTGGCAGCAATGTAGTATTTACTAGCGCACCACCTAATAGTAGTATAATTCAGCTTCGTATACTAGGTGGATTAATAGGCATACAGGGTATGCAGGGCACACAAGGTACACAGGGTACTCAAGGTGTGCAGGGTGCGCAGGGTGTACAAGGTAATACTGGTACACAAGGTGTGCAAGGTGTTGGAGCTGGACTAGCAGTAACTGAGTATACTACATTTACATACACTGGTGACGGTACTACAACTAGTTATGCTGCAGTAAGTGGCCTAACAGTTCATACTGTATTAGTAAGTGTAAACGGTATTACACAGCTACCAACTACAAATTATACTATAAGTGGTGCTAATGTAGTATTTGTTAGTGCGCCACCTAATACTAGTATAATTCAACTGCGTGTACTTGGCGGACTAATAGGTATACAAGGTACAACTGGAAATACTGGTTTGCAAGGTGTTCAAGGTACAATTGGTGCACAAGGTACAACTGGACTTGCATTTACAGTAGCTAAAGTATATAGCTCTGTAGCGGCACTAACAGCTGATACTAGTCCAACTGGTATAATTAGTGGACAATTTGCACTAATTGATACTGGTAACGCTCAAGACGCAGATAATAGCAAGCTATACTTGTGGAATGGCAGCAGCTATCAGTATATCAATGACCTTAGTGGTACAGCAGGTATACAAGGTATTACAGGCACGCAGGGTACTCAAGGTACTACAGGCGTACAAGGCGTTCAAGGTGTGCAAGGTGCAGGTGCTGGACTAGCCGTTAGTGAGTACACTACTTACACATACACTGGCGACGGTACTACTAGTAGTTTTGCTGCTATTAGTGGTCTAACAGTGCACAATGTAATTGTAACGCTAAACGGTATCATGCAGTTACCAACTAACAGCTATACTATCAATGGTAGTAACATTGATTTTGTAGTTACACCACAATTAGGTACAGTAATACAAATTCGTGTACTAGGTGGACTAATAGGACCCCAAGGCGTAGCAGGCGTACAAGGACCAGCAGGTGCACCAACACCAGCAACAACACAGGTAAAAAGACTTTTATGGTTTACAAGTTAGGATTATTACATGAAAATAATAGTTTTAGATTCAACCGCTAAGAGTATTAAGGCTGTATTAGCCAGCAGCGTAGCTACTAGTAATCCTGATTTTGTAGTGGCCTATGCTGATACAAGCGATAATACTTTTTCGGAATTAAGCAGTGATGGACAGCTCAATGGCACCACAGATGTTACATTAGTCAGTGCACCTGCTAGTGGTGTTAAGCGTGCTATTAAATCAATTACTATATACAACCGTGACACAGCAGCTGTCACGGTTAGTATAAAATTTGATAATGGTGGCACACAGCGTATACTGCAACGTGTTCAACTGGTCAGTGGCGAAACCTGGCACAGTGATGAACTAACCAAACTATCACCCGGCGGCAGTGACACGCAGGTACAGTTTAATGATTTGGGCACACTGGCTGGCAGCAGTAACTTTACCTATAACAAAACTACTAGTGTACTAACACTAGGTGCAAATCCTGTACTCTCTGCTGGCACTGCCAACGGTGTTTTGTACCTCAACGCCTCCAAGGTGGCGACAAGCGGTAGTGTGCTTACCTTTGACGGAGCGCAACTTGGTGTTAATGGTATTACCCTAGGCCGTGGCGCGGGGGGTGTGGCTGCCAACACTGCGGTGGGTGCGAGTGCTTTGGCGGCAAATACTACGGGTTCTTCAGTTACAGGTGTTGGCTATCAAGCATTAACCGCAAATACTAGCGGCAACAATTCTGTCGCATTTGGCGTTCAGGCACTTCGCGTAAACACGTCCGGGAACGACAACAGTGCATTTGGTACCGGGGCGCTTTACTCTAGCACTACCGGTTCAGCCAACACCGCTATTGGAAAAGACGCTCTTGTATCCAACACCACCGCCTCCAACAACACAGCGGTTGGGTATCAGGCTGGGTATAGCAATACTACGGGTTCCGGGCAAGTAGCAATTGGACATCAAGCGCTATACA
>RFYG01000133.1 GCA_009925685.1 Pseudomonadota bacterium | reverse complement strand
GGCTTGCCGAAGCATTTGCAGAACTTATGCATCTAAAAGTTCGCAAAGAAATTTGGGGATATTCTAAAGACGAAAATTATAGTGCTCAAGAATTAATTAAAGAACCTTATGCCGGCATTCGTCCTGCTCCGGGTTATCCCTCTCAACCCGACCACACAGAAAAAGTTACTCTATTTAATTTGCTGGATGTTACAAATAAAATTGGTTTGGAGCTCACAGAAAGTATGGCAATGTTCCCCACCGCAGCTGTAAGTGGCTTGTATTTTGCACACCCAAAATCACATTATTTTGCCTTAGGAAAAGTTCAGGCTGATCAGGTACAATCGTATGCAAAACGCAAACAACTTAATATTGAAGCCGCAGAGCAATGGTTACGGCCCGTGCTAGGGTATTAATAAAGTTTACATTTTTGCTGGCATTAAATAATTTAGTGGTTATTTGGGATAATAACTCAATTTCAATTGACGGCAAAACTTCGATTGCAACTTCAGAAAATATGCATTTGCGTTTCAAAGCTCTTGGCTTTGATGTAATTGCAATTGATGGACATAATTTTGACCAAATTCGCCACGCATTCAATTCAGCCCAAAACTCATCAAAACCGATTTTAATCGATTGCAAAACCACCATTGGCTTTGGTTCGCCATCAAAGGCTGGTAGCGAAAAGTGCCACGGCTCACCGCTTGGTGAAGATGAGGCCAATAAAACTCGCCAAAATTTGCAATGGAATTATCCGCCCTTCGAAATTCCTCAAGAAATTTTAAAAACATGGAGAGAAGCCTCAAATCGTTGCCTCGAAAGCTATAAAATTTCATTAGAAAATTTGCAAAAACTTGACGAAAATTCTCGCGAATTATTCGCACAAATTTTAGAAAAAAAATTACCTACAATTTTTTCGCAAAAAATTGCCGAATTCAAAACCAAAATTATTGCCGAAAAAACCACTCAAGCTTCACGCAAATCTTCGCAACAAGTTTTAGAATTTTTAACCAATAATTTACCTTCTTTGATTGGTGGCTCGGCTGATTTAACCGAATCGGTTTTAACTAAAACTTCCACCACAAAATCAATTTCAAAAGATGATTTTAGTGGTCGCTATATTCATTATGGAGTTCGTGAACACGCCATGGGAGCCATTATGAACGGCTTAGCTTTGCACGGTAATTTTATCCCTTACGCCGGAACTTTTTTGGTTTTTGCTGATTATGTCAAGCCCGCCATTCGCCTATCAGCTCTGATGCGCCAACAAGTTTTATATGTCTTAACTCATGATTCAATTGGGCTTGGCGAAGATGGTCCAACCCATCAACCAATTGAACATTTGGCCATGCTTCGTTCGATTCCAAATCTCAACGTTTTCCGTCCAGCCGATACCGAAGAAACTCTGGCTTGCTACGAATTGGCTTTACAAAATAACAAAACTCCTTCGGCATTAATTTTATCGCGACAAAATTTAAAATTTGTCACTAAAGATACTCAAGATTATGACAAAGGTGCTTATATTGTTTCAGATTGCCAAAACCCCGATGCTGTTATTATCGCAACGGGTTCAGAATTACAAATTGCCTTGGATGCCAAAGAAATTTTATCAACAAAAAATATCAATGTTCGCGTTATTTCAATGCCGTGCAAAGAAATATTCGTTAATCAAGATAAGCTTTATCAAGATAAAATTTTATCGCGCGACATAAACAAAAAAATTATTTATTGTGCGATTGAAGCTGGCGTTAAGCAAGGCTGGCACGAAATTATCGGCAATGACGGTATTTTTATTGGCATGAAAAGTTTTGGTGCTTCAGCTCCCGCCTCAGATTTATTTGACCATTTTGAAATAACTGCACCAAAAGTTGTTGCAGAAGTTCTAGCAATTAATTTAAGTTAAAAATTAATAATCATTAATTAAACGAAGTTAAAAGTTAACTTTTCCTCAATTTCAATAATTTTCAAAATTATATAAAATTATGTCAAATAACGATAATTTTAAATTTCCTTGGTTAGATCAATTGCAGGAATTTTATGATAATTCAGCAAAAATCATCGAAGATTCAGCAAATAATCTCTTAAAGTTTGATCCTATTAATACCCATAATCCATCTGATCTAAAGAGAATGGATACTACTAAAATTCATCCTCACAAAAAAACAAAAAATGAAATAAAAGAAAAGGAAACTATATATGATAAAAAGGAAGTTATATATGATAAATTTTATGATGAGTTTA